>JAVVZC010000073.1:0-6400 GCA_036650755.1 Oscillospiraceae bacterium | reverse complement strand
AACTATTTAGCCTTTGCAAAAACCTTAGCAATATCCATCTTCTCATAAGCCTTAGAAGTCTCCACCTTAGCCTCCGCCATCCAGCCGTCGGAATCCACCGCAAACAGCTTCTGCGCAACATACATAGGCAGCGTCATGCTCTCCCCCTGTGCAGAAAGCTCAACCGCAGCAGTAGCGGAAAGCGGCAACCTCAGGATAATGTGATATCCGTGCTCAGTTTCCACAATCTCGGACATTTCGTTGTCCTTCAAAGCCTTGACAGCAGAGCTAAATCCCTCAACCATTTTTTCGGGAAGGAAGGTGTAGCCATCGGTGTAGGTCGCCGCGCCGCTATCCTCGCTTTTTTCGGCAATCAGAGCGTCAAAGCGTGCCTCACGGGCGGCAGGGTCGCTGATTGCTTTCAGCTCCGCCAAAAGTTTTTCGGCTGTTGCTTTCTTTTCGGCAAGCTTTTCCTCGGAGAGGACGGTGCCGGCTTCATCCTTGTTGGAGAGCAAAATGTGCTTCGCCCGCAGGTAGCCCATGTCGGCGGCGGTGGCAAGCACCTCGTCCACAGGGATTTTTTCGCCCTTTGCGCCGTAAAGCTCAGCGAAAATCTTGTCGAAAAGAACACTGACCTCGTTCATGTGGTTGAAAATCTTTTCGTTCAGATAGATTTTTTTCAGATACTCACGGAAAGCGTCCTCATCGCCGTCGCCATAGCTTTTCACGTTGTTGTCCCAAATCGCCTTGACGCTTGCCTTGTCCTCCTCGGAAAGGGTGATGCCAAGCTCCGCCGCCTTGCTTTCAAGGGCGGTGTAAAGGGTTACGCTTTCAAGCGCCGACTCGGTGAAAAACTCACGGTTGGTTTTTCCGGGCGCAAAAGCGCTTTCGGCGTCCCAATCGGTGATGGGTCCGATATAGCCTTCGATGCCCATAAGGTTTGAAACATACCAATAGAACAGCTCGTCCCAAGTGATTTTTGTGCCGTTAATTGTGAGCATAACCTCGTCGGGCTTGTATGCCTTGTAGGCGGGGGAATAGTCCTTTTGGGGTACCGCCTCGGGGCTTGGTGTGGCGGTTTCCGCGTCCTTTGAATATGAGCCAAGCTCACTGCTTTGGCAGCCGGCAAAAAGGCTGAGGCACATAAGCATCGCAAGCAGAAGGGCTGTCGCTTTAATCTTCATTTCATTCTCCTTAATTATAATGTATATGCGCGAAAAGTGCTTTCGGCGCAATGTACCGATAAATAATACCACCTTCGGAAGTGGGGGGCAAGGCTAATTTTGTGAACTTTTTTCTTCCTCGGGTGCTTCCAAAGCCTTGTAATCCCGCACAAACTGCCGTGCCTGCTCTATAACACGCTTGCTTGAGCGCAGTCGAAGGCTGATTGTTGGCTTCACTCCCGGCTCCACCTTTAGGCGAAGCTTGTAGTCCTCCTGTCCGTACAGGGCGGACACTTTTTCCATGTCGAAGTTGACAAGAACAAAACGCAGGCTGCCGGATTTTTGGGAGATTTCGGAAATTTTTGCCTCCTCCGCTTCGCCCCGCAAAAGCGCAACGTGGATAAGGGCGTTGACGCCGGGGGGTGGGTCGCCAAAGCGGTCGATGATTTCGTCGGTCAGGTCGTCCGCCTCCGCCTCTGTGCGGATTGCGGCGATGCGGCGGTAAAGATCCATGCGCTGCTCCGAGCTTTCAACATAGCTGTCCGGGATGTTCGCAGAGACGGCAAGGTCCGCGCTGCAAGCTGTGTGAACCCTTGGCTTCTCGCCTTTTTCCTCCAAAACTGCCTCAGAAAGCAACTTTAGGTACATATCGTATCCTACGTCGATAAGGTGACCGCTTTGCTCCGCGCCCAGCATGTTGCCCGCGCCTCGGATTTCAAGGTCACGCATGGCGATTTTGAAGCCGGAATTGAACTCTGCAAACTCCCGAATTGCGGACAGTCGCTTCTCCGCGATTTCGGTGAGAACCTTGTCTTTTCGGAAGGTCAGGTAGGCGGAAGCCCGCCTTGAGGAGCGTCCCACCCGTCCCCGAAGCTGGTGGAGCTGGGAAAGCCCCAGCCTGTCCGCGTCCTCGATTATAAGGGTGTTCACGTTTGGAATGTCAATTCCCGTTTCGATAATTGTGGTGCAAACCAGCACCTGAGTGTCCCCCGCCACCACGCTTTCCATAACTCCCGACAGGGCTTCTTCTTCCATTTGTCCGTGTGCCACGGACACGGTCACGTCCTCCAAAAGCTTGGAAAGTCGGGAGGCTGTGCGCTCGATGCTTTCAATTCGGTTGTGGATATAATAGACCTGACCGCCGCGCAAAACCTCACGCTTTATGGCGTCGCACAAAACATTCCAGTCGTGCTCCATTACATAGGTTTGCACCGGCTGGCGATCTTGAGGCGGCTCCTCGATGGTGGACATGTCCCGAAGCCCGGAAAGCGCCATGTTGAGAGTTCGGGGAATTGGGGTTGCGGAAAGGGTAAGGCTGTCCACCTGATAGCTCATTTCCTTCAGCCGCTCCTTGTGGGAGACGCCAAAGCGCTGTTCCTCATCCACCACAAGCAGACCCAAATCCTTGAAAACGATATCTTTTTGGAGCAGGCGGTGGGTGCCGATGACCAAATCCACCCGCCCGGATTTTAAGCCCTCCAGAGTTTGCTTTACCTGCTGGGGACTGCGGTAGCGGTTTAGCAGCTCGATTGTGATGGGAAAGCCGTGAAAGCGCTGCATTGCGGTTTGGAAATGCTGTTGGGCAAGGACTGTGGTGGGCACCAAAATTGCCGCCTGCTTGCCGTCTAAAATACATTTCATCACGGCACGGAGGGCGACCTCGGTTTTGCCGTAGCCCACGTCGCCGCAGAGGAGCCTGTCCATGGGCAGCTGTTTTTCCATGTCCTCCTTGATTTCCGAAATACAGCGGAGCTGGTCGTCGGTTTCCTGGTAGCCGAAGTTTTCTTCAAACTCCGTTTGCCAAGGGCTGTCGGGCGCAAAGGCGTGACCCACCAGCTTTTGCCGCTGGGCATAGAGGGCGACAAGCCCCTTGGCAAGATCCTTTGCGGCGGATTTTGCCCGAGACTTTGCCTTTGTCCACTCCGCGCCGCCCATTTTTGAAAGGCGAACCTGACGCTCCTCGCCGCCGCCAATGTATTTGTAGACCAAATCCAGCTGGGTCGCGGGCACATAAAGGCTGTCCGTGCCCGCATAGCAGATTTTTATGTAGTCCTTTTCGATGCCGTCCACAGGCATTTTGAAAATGCCCGCAAAGCGACCGATGCCGTGAAATTCGTGGACAACCAAGTCGCCCACGGAGAGGTCGGCATAGCTTTCAATGCCCTGACCGCCCTTGATTGCCTTTTTTTTCTTGGTTTTTCGCAGACCGGAACCGATTATTTGGTTGTCGGTCAAAACCGCAAGCTTTGCCTCCGGGTATTCGAAGCCGGCTGTAAGACTGCCAACGGCAACAATGCAGCTTCCCTGTGGGGGGAGCCGCTTTAGCTCCGTGTCCAAAGAGGTTTTTATGCCCCGCCCGGCAAAATATTCGCAGAGCAGCTCGGCACGGCGCTTGTCCGCCGCCAAAACCACAACGCTGAATTTTTCGGAGGTGTAGTAGCGCACGTCCTCCGCCGCTGTTTCCGCGCTTCCGCCATAGGAGGGAAGCTGTTTTACCGTGGCGGAAATTATGCTTCGGGGCTCGATGGGGTAGCGCCCCGCCGTGAAGGTGTCCGCCATTAAAAGAGCAAAATCCGAAAGCTTTTCGCAGGCAAGCTCCCAAGGCAAAAAGCTTTGCGCCGCCTTGCCGCTGATTATGCCGCTTTCCATAAGGAGGGTCACGTCCTCCGTGTATTGCTTGAAAAGCGCCGCCGCCGCCTCGCTAAGCCTTGAGGGCTTATCAAAAAACACCAGCGCGTCCGGGGAAATATAGTCGATTGCGGTGATTTGCTCCGGGAAAATAAGGGAGGCATAGCGGTCGGAGGCGGCAATGTCGCCGGTTTCCCGCAGTTTTTCGGCGTCCTCCCGAAGGGTTTCGGAAAGCTTTGTGCCGCCCCGCTTTGTCGATTGTTTTATAAGCTCGGAAAGCTTTTCCAAAAGCTCCGCCTTGTCACCAAGGCTTGGGAGGATTTCTCTTGATGGGAGAATTTCGCATTTTTCGATTATTTCGGTGCGGCGCTGGCTGTCCGGGTCAAAAAAGCCCATGGAGTCAACCTCGTCGCCCCAAAACTCACAGCGCACGGGGCTTTCGTAGGCGGGTGAGAAAAAGTCCAAAATGCCGCCACGGCGGGAATATTGACCCGGACCCTCAACCTGAGGCGCGCGATTGTATCCGCAGAGGATAAGCGCCTTTTCCGCCGTTTCCGGGGGGCAGGACTTTCCGTTTTCGATTGTGAAGCCGGCGGAGAGCAGAGTTTCGGGCGGGAGCGTCCGCTGTAAAAGCCCGGAGACGGTGGTAACAAGCAGGGGGCATTCGCCCTTTGCAAGAGCGGAAAGGGTTTTTATGCGTTTTTGCTCGCTGCCGTGGGAGCCGCCCTCGGCGCCGTAGAAGTTCAGGTCCCGCATTATAAGAGTTTGGGCGGGTTCCTCCAAAAAAAGCTCCAAATCACGGCGGAAATTTTCCGCCGCCGTGTCGTCCGCGCAAACCACCACCAAAGGGCGCTCCGTTTTTATGCGCAGTCCCGCGGCGATGTTGGCACGGCTTGTTTTGCCGGCGCCCAAAATCAGGGCAGGCAAAGCGCCCCCATCCACATAAGAGGGGAGGAGGGCAAGGTTGTGGTCATTGAAAACGGCTTGTGCCAGAGTGCGCATGTTTCGTCCTCGCTGTTGATAAATTTTTGGGTAACACCGCTATGAACAGCCCAAAAACAGAAAATAATAAATAAATTTTTGCTTTTGTGTACGCAAACGTGCAAAATTGCCTTCACTGCGGGCTATTTATGGAAGGTGCTTTTATATTACGCTTTTGTTTTGTCGAAAGCAAGCGCAAAAAAGCGAAACAAAATGAAGTCGGGAGCCTACACTATATAATTATATATGTAAAAAACTATTGGGAAAAGTCCTTGTATTTTGAGCTGTTTTTTGATATAATAGATTATATTGTATGCCCTTACATAAGGCGTTTTATCAAATCAAATATATCCTTCCGAAAAAGGAGTTTTAATACAAATGAATTCGGTCAATGACATCTGGAGCAGCATTATGGGCATTCTTGCCACGGAGCTGACCAGCACCTCCATCAACACTTGGTTTGCCGACTGCAAGCCTGTGGAAATTACGGACACCCGTCTCGTAATCTACACCCCCACCGACTTTAAACGCAACATCATCACCCAGCGCTTTGCCGGCACCATCACCTCCACCCTGTCCGAGCTTTTCTCCTGCCCCTTTGAGCTTATGGTTTTGGCGGAGGACGAAATGGACGACTACGAGCGCGCCGGCCCCGACGACAGCCTGCCCGAGGTCGCGGGCTACACCTTCGACCAATTTATCGTCGGCAACTCAAACAAATTTGCCCACGCCGCCGCCATCGCCGTTGCCGACAAGCCGGGTCTTGTCTTTAACCCCCTTTTCATCTACGGCAACTCCGGTCTTGGCAAAACCCACCTGCTGCTCTCCATCGGTCAAAAAATCCACGAGCAGGACCCCAACGCAAAAATTGTCTACGTCAAGGGCGACGAGTTCACAAACCAAATGGTTCGCTCCATCAAGGAAAGCACCCAAGACGAATTCCGCAACAAATACCGCTACGTTGACCTGCTGCTCATGGACGATATCCAATTCATCGCCGGCAAGCTGGGCGTTCAGGAGGAATTTTTTCACACCTTCAACAACCTCTACGAGGCGGGCAAGCAAATCGTCATCACCTCTGACCGTCCCCCCATGGAAATGGTCAAGCTGGAGGATAGGCTCCGCACCCGCTTTGAGGGCGGGCTGATGGCAGACATTCAGCCCCCGGACATGGAAACCCGAATGGCAATCGTCCGCAACAAGGCTTCCCAGCTTGGCATGTCCCTGCCGGACGATATGGTCGAGTACATCGCGGAATCCATCAAATCCAACATCCGCCAAATCGAAGGCGTTGTTAAGCGCCTTACGGCCTACAATTCCATCCTTAACGACGACCTTAACATCACCGCCGCAAAGCGCGCCATTAAAGACGTTATCCGGGTTGGCGCCTTCGTCCCCACCCCGGAAATAATCATCGAGGAAACCGCCCGCTACTACACCCTTGAGCCGGAGGATTTACGCGGTCAGCGCCGCTCAAAAAACACCGCCATGGCAAGGCAGGTTTCCATGTACCTAATGCGCAGCCTTACAAATCTCTCCCTTAAAGACATTGGCGAGCAATACGAGGACAGAAACCACTCCACCGTTCTAAGCTCCATCCGAAAAGTGGAAACCCTCATTAAAAGCGACCCGGAGATGGCAATCACAAT
>JAVVZC010000072.1:0-6424 GCA_036650755.1 Oscillospiraceae bacterium | reverse complement strand
ATGCTTCAAAAACGTCCGATGCCATGGGGCTTTGACCCCATGGCATCGGACGTTTTTGCGGTTTTGGTGACTCAGCGGAGGCTCGAACTCCGGACACCCGCCTTAAAAGGGCGGTGCTCTACCAACTGAGCTACTGAATCATATGGACTTTTTTTGGAAGAACTGGCTGGGATGGCAGGGCTCGAACCTACAATGCCAGAGTCAAAGTCTAGTGTGTTACCATTACACTACATCCCATTGTTAATTCCGGCAGGGGAGCTTTTTGCCCCTTTTTTTATGGGGTGGGTGAAGGGTTTCGAACCCTCGACCTCCGGAACCACAATCCGGCGCTCTAACCAACTGAGCTACACCCACCATATAAATTGGATTTCGCGAAGCAGGCTTCGCTTTACGCGGGAGGCTGTTGGTACGCCAGAAGGGACTCGAACCCCTGGCCTACTGCTTAGAAGGCAGTTGCTCTATCCACCTGAGCTACTGGCGCGAATATGAAGGCTTGCCCCCGTTTGTTAGAACGTAATAACCCAATTTTGCTTTCGTCGGACAGAAAGCCGAATGCGCTGACGCTGCTTCGAAGCTATTCCACTGTGGTAAAATGTGGAGCGGGTGATGGGAATCGAACCCACGTATCCAGCTTGGAAGGCTGACATTCTACCATTGAACAACACCCGCAGACTTAAGTTCAGCCCTAGGATAATACCATTAAACCGGCAACTTGTCAATATTTTTGTTTGGAAGATTAGGGGAAAGTTTTTTAAAGGCAAAAATGGGGCGTTTTTCGCCGGGCGTTTGCCCCATTTTTGCATTATAAAATCACAATTGTCACTCCGTTGTTGTGGCGCTCCAAATCGCTGTCACGCCGCAGGTCGTCGCAGAGCAAAAACGCGCTTCGGGTGCTTTCGTCGAAGATTGAAAAATCCTCGCCGGGGATGAAGTCTTTAATGTAGCGCTTTTGCTTTTGCTCCGCAAGATACCTGCGGGTTTCGGTGCGGATTTTTCCGCCCTTGCCGGTGGAGCCGTAGCCGTGGATGATTTTTATGGCGGCACAGCCCCAGTCCTTGCCGTTGCGGATATTGTAGGTGACCCGCTTAACGGCGTCCGACGCCGTCGGCAGGTCCTCCTTTATGTTGACTTCCTTTAAGTAGCCCTGCATCAGCGCAGCTTGACGGATTTTCCGTATTCACGTCCCAAGGCGAAGGCTTTTTTGTTGATTTCCAAGAACTTGGGCTTTACGCAGGCTTCCAGCGCTTTTTGCCAAGTCTCCTCGGAAAAATCCGCAATGGCGGACAAAATGCCGATTAGAACCACGTTCACGGACTTGGGGTTGCCCGCCTCCATCGCCATTGAAAGCGCGTCGGCGGCGACGACCCGCTCACCCGTTGCCTGAAGCTTCGTCACAATTTCGTCGGGATAAGCCATTGCTCCCGTGATGACGGGCATGGGGCTGATGCGGCGGTCGTTTAGGATGAGGGTGCCGCCCTCACGGAGGTAGGAAATCCAGCGTGCCGCCTCCAAGCGCTCAAAGGCAAGGATATAGTCCGCTTCGCCCAAATCAATGATGGGTGAATAGACCTTTTCGCCGAACTTTACATAGGTGACCACGCTTCCGCCCCGCTGGGACATGCCGTGAACCTCGGAAACCTTAACGTCAAAGCCGCTGTCCGTAAGGACGCTGCCCAAAATTCGGGAGGCGAGAAGGGTGCCCTGACCGCCCACACCGACTATCATAATTCCTTTTGTTTCAGCCATTTTACTTGACCTCCTTTTTGAGAATTGCTTCGAATTTGCACATTTGTGTGCAGAGGTCGCAGCCCACGCAGAGGGTGGGGTCGATGCTGGCTTTTTTGTCCGCAAAGCTGATTGCGGGACAGCCTATATTCATGCACATGCGGCAGCCCTTGCACTTTTCGGGGTCCACGCCCAGTGAGGGCAAAACCTTTACCTGAGGCAGCAGAATGCAGGGACGTCTTGTGATGATAACCGAAGGCTCGGGGGCGTTAAGCTCCTCCGAAACGATGGTTTTCAGTTCGTCCAGAGCATAGGGGTCGCAGACGCGCACACGCTTGATGCCGATTGCCTCGCAAAGCTTTTCGATGGAGACAATGGGTGCGGGCTGACCCTTAAGGTTTTTGCCTGTGGTGGGGTTTTGCTGATGACCTGTCATGCCTGTGATGGAGTTGTCCAAAATTATAACAGTGCTGACGCCCTGATTGTAAACGATGTCGATAAGCCCTGTAATTCCGCTGTGCATAAAGGTGCTGTCACCGATGACGGCGACGGAGTGGCGGGCTGAGTCCTCGCCCCGAACGGTGTTAAAGCCGTGGAGCCCGGAAATTGAAGCGCCCATGCAAACCGTGGTGTCCACAGCCTTTAGGGGAGGCAGAGCGCCCAAGGTGTAGCAGCCGATGTCGCCGGAAACCATGACGTCCAGCTTTGAAAGCACATAGAAAAGTCCTCTGTGGGGGCAGCCGGGGCACATTGTTGGGGGACGGGGCGGAACGGTTTCGCCAAAGTCTGCGGTTTTTGCGGTTTTCATGCCCAGAGCCTGCATAATTCTTGTTTGGCTCAGCTCGCCGCAAAGCCCGAAAAGCTCCTTTCCGCCATCCACAGGGATGCCGGCGGCACGAAGGTGGGTTTCGATAACGGGGTCCAGCTCCTCAACAACGATAAGCTTGTCAACCTTTGCGGCAAAATCCGCCACAAGCTTTGTGGGCAGAGGATTTACAAGCCCCAGCTTAAGGATGCTGGCGTTGGGGAAAATCTCACGCAGGTATTGGTAGCAGGTGCCGGAGGTCACATATCCAACGGAGGTGTCGCCCATTTCCACACGGTTAAGCCCGCTTGTTTCCGCAAATTCACGGAGGGCTTCCGTCCGCGCTTCCACCACCGGGTGGCGCTTTATGGCGTTGCCGGGCATCATGACATTTTTTGCCGGGTTTTTCTCATAGGGGCGCAGGGGCAGCTCCACTCTTGGGGAGGTTTCCACAAGGCTTTGGGAGTGGGAAACTCGGGTGCAGCAGCGAAGCATTACGGGGACGTCGAATTTTTCCGAAAGCTCAAAGGCTGTTTTTGTGAATTCAAGGCATTCGCCGCTGTCGGAGGGCTCCAGCATGGGGAGCTTTGCGGCGATGGCGTAGTGGCGGGAATCCTGCTCGTTTTGGGAGGAGTGCATTCCCGGGTCGTCCGCAACGGCGATTACCATGCCGCCGTTAACGCCGATGTAGCTGGCTGTGAAAACAGGGTCGGCGGCAACGTTTAGTCCAACGTGCTTCATGGCGCAAAAGGAGCGTGCTCCGCCCAAGCTTGCGCCGAAGGCGGCTTCCGTTGCCACCTTTTCGTTGGGCGCCCACTCGGCGTAAACCTCCTCATAGAGAGCGGCGGTTTCCGCAATTTCCGTGGAGGGGGTGCCGGGGTAGGCGGACAAAAAGCGGCAGCCCGCCTCGTAAAGTCCCCTGGCAACGGCGGCGTTGCCGATTAAGAGTTGTTTCATTGTTTTTTGTGTCCTTTCTTGGAGTTTTTGGGGATTAGACATCCCGATTATATATTTTTGCCACACTGCGGCGGCCTCGGAACATAATTGCAAAGGCGGCGATAAGGTTAATCGCCATCAGCCCCGCAATCAGGGGACGGATGGGCAAAAATTCCGCCAAAGCGCCGGCAAGCAGGGTGCCGATAACGGTGCCCGCGTTGCTGACCATTTGGAAAACGCCGTTGAAGCGGCCACGCATTTCGTTGGGAACGTAGCTTTGTGTGGTGGAGAGCCGAATGTTATAGGAGGTGACGCCCAAAATTCCGTCCAAAAAGAACAGGGGCAGCATGATAAGCAGGGGCGTGTAGAGAGAGCCGCCCTCCAAAAAGCTGATGGTGACATAGACCGTCAGCGCGATTGCGAATTTCTTTTTGAGGGGATATTTGAAGCGGTAGTGGAGCAAGCCGCCCACCAAACGCCCGGTCACGTTGCTTGCCATTGTGTAGGCATATGCCATTATGCCAAGAGAGGGCACGGATTTGAAGTAGGGCATATGTAGGGAATAGGCGCCCATTCCCGTGATGGCGTTCACGAAGAAATAGGAGGTGATGGTGCCCAGCCCCTTTTCACGCCGAAGGTAGGCAAAGCCGCCGGCAAGCTCGTCACGAAGGTAGGAAAACGTCAGTCTTGAGCTGTTTTTTTGGGTGTGGGTTTCCTTTACCTTGATTTGTGTTTCGCAGATTGCCGCCACCAAAAACGAAACGGCGTCAATCATAAACAGGGGCGCAAGCCCCACGGTTTTGTACATCAGCGCCGCCACGGGAACCATGATTGTGGCGATGGGCTCCAAAAGGCTTGCGATGGAATAGGCTTTTGTGAAGTTGCCCTCGCTGACCAAAAGCGGAAACAGGCTGTCGTAGGCAACGTAATAAACGCTGTCCACAGAGCCGATAACGATGACAAGCAAAAGGAAAAACGGATAGCTGAAAAACCCGCTGCTTATTATGAAGAACATGCCCAAAAAGATTGTGGCGGAGATAAAATCCAAAGTGTAGATGGTTTTCCGTCTTGAACGATTGTCCAAAAATGGCCCCGCGATAAGGGGGAAAATAATTTTTGGAAGGTTGTAGCATGCCAAAAACAGGGCGTAAAGGAAAACCGAACCGGTTTTGTCCAGCATCAGCAGGCTGATTGCAAAGCCGCTGACCGAGTTTCCGATCATGGAAACCGCACTGCCAAGGGTAAGGATTGTAAAGTTTTTTGTCCAGAGCTTTGAATTTTGCATTATCACCTCATGGGGTTCTTGGGACTTTTTTTCCCGCCCCCCGGCTTATTAGGCGTGGTATAGCTTTCTTGTTTGGTATTTTGGTTCGTAGGTAAGGTTGATGCCCAAATGCTGGAAAATGTTTTCGTCCACTCGGGAGAGGATAACGGAGGAATGCGCCTCACAGCATTTCAGCTTTGCCAGCTGATTTATGGCAAGGGCGGCGTTGACATCCGTGACGGCGCAGATGGAAAGGGCGATAAGGACTTCGTCCGTGTGCAGTCTTGGGTTGTGGTTGCCAAGGTGGGTGGTTTTAAGGAGCTGAATTGGCTCAATGACCTCGGGTGAAATAAGGAGAATGTTGTCGTCAATGCCGCCCAAAGCCTTTAATGAGTTGAGGATGCAGGCGGAGGCGGCGCCCAAAAGTGAGCTGGTTTTTCCCGTGACAATTCTGCCGTCGGGCAGCTCCAAGGCAACGGCGGGCGCGCCGGTTTGCTCCGATTTTTCCAGTGCGGGGGTGACAACGGCTCTGTCCTTTGGGGAAAGCCCGATTTGGTTCATAATCATTTCAACACGGAAAAGCTCGTTTTGGGAGGCGTTGCCCTGACGGTGGGAGCAGGCGGTGTTGAAGTAGCGGCGGATAATTTCCTGCTTGCCGGATTGCCTGCAAGCCTCGTCGTCGGTGATGCAGTAGCCCGCCATGTTGACGCCCATGTCCGTGGGGCTTTTGTAGGGGGAAACGCCGGAAATCCGCTCCATCATGGCGTTGAGCACCGGGAAAATTTCCACATCACGGTTGTAGTTGACCGTGGTTTCGCCATAGGCTTCCAAATGGAAGGGGTCAATCATGTTTACGTCGTCAAGGTCGGCTGTTGCCGCCTCGTAGGCAAGGTTGACAGGGTGCTTAAGGGGCAAATTCCACACCGGGAAGGTTTCAAATTTTGCATAGCCCGCCTTGACGCCCCGCTTGTGCTCGTGGTAGAGCTGGGAGAGGCAGGTCGCCATTTTTCCGCTGCCGGGTCCGGGAGCTGTGACAACGATAAGGGAGCGCTGGGTTTCGATGTAGTCGTTTTTGCCAAAGCCCTCGTCGCTGACGATAAAGGGGATGTTGGTGGGATATTCGGGAATGACATAGTGGCGATAAACCTTCAGCCCCAGCTTTTCAAGGCGCTGCTGGAAGGCAACTGCCGTGGGCTGAGCGGAATAATGGGTGATAACAACACTGCCAACATAGAGGTCGCAGGCACGGAAGGCGTCCACCACTCGGAGCAGGTCAAGGTCATAGGTTATGCCAAGGTCGCCCCGAACCTTGTTTCGCTCAATGTCGTTTGCGCTGATAACAATGACAACCTCCGCCTTGTCGCGAAGCTGCTCCAGCATGCGGATTTTACTGTCCGGCGCGAAGCCGGGAAGCACCCGTGCGGCATGGAAATCGTCGAAAAGCTTGCCGCCGAATTCAAGATAGAGCTTGCCGCCGAACTGATTGATGCGCTGAGCGATATTTTCCGACTGGAGCTTCAGGTATTTGTCGTTGTCAAAGCCAAGCGTTTTCATAAGTAATCCCCCGAATTTCTCAATTCTATATTAAGCATTCCTGCTGATTATACACATCTAGCTATTATAACTTAAACTTCGCGGTTCTTCAAACATTATTGGAGAATTTTTTATTTTTTTGTTTTTTGGTCAACATTGTG
>JAVVZC010000071.1:0-6563 GCA_036650755.1 Oscillospiraceae bacterium | reverse complement strand
AGCGACAAAAAAACCGGCGCATTTCTGCGCCGGTCAAGCCCGCCATTGCCGTGGGAACCCCGTTAGAACCTGCACTGAAGGCAGGTGGGTCGCCTCTCCGCCGTTTCTCTGCTTCCAACATCCAAAGGCGGTCAAAGCCGCTTCGGGAGGCCTGCAATTCACAGCGGAAGTCCGGCATCCCATACAAGAGATGTGGGTTTAAAGGAATTCCTCACGCACACAGCAGGTTTAAACGAAAACCGCTGTGTAGCTTTATTCATACATCAGCTCAAAAAAATGAGTCTCAAGTATTCCACAACATTATTATATAACAATCCCGTCAAAAAATCAACGGTGCGTGCCATACAAATTTTACCTAAACTTGGAACAAAGCCCTATTCCTCGTCGTCAAAAAGAACATCCGCAAACAGCTCATAAACAGTTTCAAGCTCCTGACGGTCGTCAACAGAGCCCAAAATCTCCTCACCGTTCTCCATAATCACCTTCAGGATGATAAGTCCGAAATCATCATCGTCCTCATCAATATCGGTGGGCAAAAAAGCCATATAAGTCTCGTCGTTGTATTCCAGTGTATGCAAATGTTCAAGAACAAATTCATTACCGTCGTCGTCGGTAACAGTAATAATATCGTTTCCAAATTCCTCACTCATAGCAGAGCCTCCTGTTCATCAGGCAAAAAATCAAAACGCCTGTGGAAGCATTTTAACCCAAAGCGCAAAATAAATCAATCCCAAATCCGCTCAGCCGCGAAATAAAGCAAGGCGCGCAAGGCGTGGCAGTCCCCAATAGCCGCCCGCGGCTAGGAACCCAAATCCTCCAGCATCATCATCAGCCTCTCGTGGGATTGCACCTTCATCCCCAGCTGCAAAAGCCCCCGATCCAGCTCTCTCAGTGTTCCCACCTGAATATCCGTCACCGTCATGGGGCAGGAGGGCTCATTTTCCACAAAAACGGCAACATATCCCTCATAATCTCTCAAAACATAGCGGTTAACATCTGCCGGCGCAATACAGTTGATAGCCTCATTTCCGTTCTCGGCATCGCCAAAGCCCGCCAGCGCAAGGGATGCGCAGCATAGTGCCATGGCGCAAAATACGCCGAGAATAATTTTTTTAAATAACAAATCAAAATCCTCCTTACAATTTGCTATAACAATTATTCCCCAATTAGTCAAATTTAGCCAAAAACAATCTCAAAAAAATTACTAAAAACACTACTGTAATTTGACATTCTGTGCTATACTTATAAGAGCTGTATTTATTTTCAAATAAGCACATTCCGCCGCGCCCCCAAAGGCGGCATCAAATAAATCCCAAAATACAAAGCCCAATCCCCAATGGAGGTTTATCCAAATGGACAAAAACAAAGCAAAGAAGGCTGCGGATACCGCGGCAGTCACAGTTTCCGGCGTTTTCCACACAATATTCAAAGTTCTTGCCACAATTCTCCTAATCGGCATCACAACGGGGCTAATGTTCGCCTGCGTTTTCGCCTACTACATCAAAACCAGCCTGACCGAGGATATCGGCATCTCCATGGAAAACATGAAAATGAACCTCACCAGCCAAGTCCTCTACACCGACGAAGCGGGTGTGGAGCATCCCCTTGCCTCCCTTTATGGCGAGGAATACCGTGTTTGGGTCGATTACGACAACATCCCCATCAACATGGAGCACGCGGCGGTTGCAATCGAAGACCAGCGTTTCTACAAGCATAAGGGCGTGGATTGGTACCGCACCTTCGGAGCCTTCGCAAACATGTTCCTCAGCATGAAAAACGACTTCGGCGGCTCCACAATCACCCAGCAGCTCATAAAAAACACCACAAAAAAAGATGATATCACCGTCCAACGCAAGCTTTTGGAAATCTTCCAAGCCCTAGACTTCGAGCGAAAATACGAGAAAAAAGATATAATGGAATGGTACCTTAACGCCGTCTATTTCGGTGAACGGAGCTGGGGCGTGGGTGCCGCATCAAAAACCTATTTCGGCAAGGATGTAATGGACCTCTCCCTTGCCCAGTGCGCCAGCATAATCGGCATCACCAACAACCCCTCAAAATACGACCCCTTCATCAGCCCGGACAACAACAAGGAGCGTCAAGAAATAATCCTTTTCGAAATGTATGATCAGGGCTACATCACCAAGGAAGAATACGAAACCGCAAAAGCAGAAAAACTGGTATTCCAGCGCTCCAAAGACGAAGAATACAAAATGCCCATCAACAGCTATTACGTCGAAGCCATAATAGCCGACGTCACCCAAGACCTAATGGAAGAAAAGGGCATAAACAAAGAAACCGCCCAAAACCTCATCTACAACGGCGGCTACAAAATCTACGCCGCCATCGACATGAATGCCCAAAGCATCCTTGACTCCATCTACACCGACCCCTCAAATTTCCCCCAAAACAAATCCCCCCGGGGTCAGTCCCTCCAGTCCGCCGCCGTCATCCTAGACCCCTTCACCGGCAAAATAATGGCGCTCTCCGGCGGAGTTGGACCCAAAACCGAGAACCTAATCCTCAACAGAGCCACAGTCTCCAAGCGTCCCCCAGGCTCCTCAATAAAGCCCATCGCCACCTACGGGCCCGCCATCGATCAGGGTCTAATCACCCCCACAACCCTAGTCAATGACTCCCCCAACATCAAGCTAAAGGGCACCACCTGGTACCCCCGCAACGCAAACGGCGGCAACTCGGGCATAGTAACAATCCAGCAAGCACTGGAAAACTCCCTAAACACCGTATCCGCCCAAATTCTCGATAAGCTAACCCCCAAAAAATCCTTCGAATACCTTAGCGAGCGTCTTGGCGTAACAAGCCTTGAGGAGTCCGATTGCGACTATGCTCCTCTCTCTTTGGGTCAGCTAACAAACGGCATCACCGTCCGCGAAATGGCGCAAGCCTTCGGTGCCTTCGTTAATGACGGCGTGTTCACCCATTCCCGCACCTACACCTTGGTTCGTGACGATAAGGGCGATGTTGTCCTTGACAACTCCCCCGAAACCATCGTCGCCTTCAAGGCAAACACCGCATGGACAATGTGCAAAATGCTAAACATCGCGGCAACCTCGGGCACAGGCTGGGAGTCCAATATCGGCAACATGCCCCACGCCGGTAAAACAGGCTCCTCCTCCGACTACCAAGACCGTTGGTTTGTTGGCTTCACCCCATATTATGTCTGCGCAGTTTGGACAGGTTACGATACCCCCGCCCACATCTACGCCCCGGGTAACCCCGCCGCCAAATTATGGAAAAAAATAATGCAGCCCCTCCATGAGGGTCTCCCCTACAAATCCTTCAAAAAACCAACCATCGGCGCTCCCACGGACATTTTCGGTGACCTAAAGGAAGAAGAATCTCCCAGTCCCTCACCCGAAGCCTCCGCCTCCCCGTCTCCCAGCTCCAGTAGCTCACCGGGGCTCCCAACTCCGCCCTCCAGCGAAACCGACATCCCCACCACTCCCCCGGTTCCCTCTCTCCCCGTGAGTCCCCCGCCCACACCCCTGGTCCCGGCAGCATAATCAAAGCCCCGCCGTTTTCGGCGGGGCTTTTTCTTATAAAAAAAGCGGAGGGCTCCTGCCCTCCGCTTAAAAAATATCCGATTACGCCCTTCTCCACTTAATCCCTTGAGGTGAGTCCTCCAAAATTATTCCCATAGCCTTAAGCTCATCCCGAATGCGATCCGCCTCGGCAAAATTCTTCGCCTTCCGTGCCGCCTGACGGGCTTCAATCAGCGCTTCAATCTCCCCGTCGGCATCCTCCTTCGCCTTGGAAATCGGCAGTCCGATAACCTCCGCAAGCTCGGAGAAAATAGCGTCGCAAGCCTTCGCCAAAGCCTTAGTGGGCGTCTGCGCCGGCGAAACCGCCGTGTTAATCTCCCGCACCAGCTCAAAAATAACAGAAACCGCGTCCGCCGTGTTCAAGTCGTCGTCCATGGCGTCGCAAAAACGCTGACGGTATTTTTGCAGCCCCGCGGCAATCTCCCCTTCGGCGGAGCTCATCTCGCCCTCGGCGCCGTTTTCCGCGAAGAATTCAAGGTTCGCCTTGGCAGTGGAAAGCCGCTCCAAAGCGCTGTTCGCCTGCATCAAAATCTCGCCGGAATAGTTCAGCGGACTGCGATAATGGCTCATCAGCATAAACATGCGAATGGCGTTGTAGCCGTAAACCTCCGCCGCCTCTCGAACGGTAAAAAAGTTGCCCAAGGACTTGCTCATTTTTTTGTTGTCAACGCTGATAAAGCCGTTGTGCATCCAATAATTGACAAATTGGCAGCCGTTCGCCGCTTCCGACTGGGCAATCTCGTTCTCGTGGTGGGGAAAAACCAAGTCCTGCCCGCCGCAGTGAATGTCGATGGTGTGCCCCAAATAGCGGTTGCTCATGGCACTGCACTCGATGTGCCAGCCGGGTCTGCCCTCGCCCCAAGGCGAGGTCCAAGACGGCTCGCCCGGCTTTGCCGCCTTCCAAAGCGCAAAGTCCATGGCGTTTTCCTTGATGTCGGTAACGTCAATCCGTGCCCCCGCCTGAAGGTCGTCAAGAGGCTGGTGGCTCAATTTTCCGTAGCCCTCAAATTTCATGGTGCGGTAATAAACATCCCCGTTCACCTCATAGGCGTATCCTTTTTGGATAAGTGTCTCTACCATTGAGATAATCTGCTGGATATTTTCCGTAGCTTTGGGATGGATTGTGGCTTCGCGCACGCCCAAGCCGTGGCAGTCGGTGAAATATTCACCGATGTATTTTTCCGCAACCTCTGTTGAACTTGTGCCCTCTGTCTCCGCCCGCTTGATGATTTTGTCGTCAACGTCGGTAAAGTTTTGAACAAAGGTGACGTCAAAGCCCCGATATTCAAAATAGCGGCGCAGCACGTCAAACATAATAATCGGTCTGGCGTTGCCCACGTGAATATAGTTGTAAACCGTGGGCCCGCAGGCGTACATGTTGACCTTGCCCTCAGTAATGGGGACAAAATCCTCTTTTTGCATTGTAAGACTGTTAAAAATTTTCATTTGTAATTTTCCTCCGAAAAATAAATTTTAAAGTGTTTTTGTTTTCCCGTTTTTATCCTCAATAAGCTGGTTCAGCCGCTCACGCAGCGCCAAAAGCTCCTGTGCAACCGGGTCGGTAATGTGGATTTGGTCAACCTCCGAGGCATAGTCAACCTTTTGCCCGTCAAGCCTTGTAACTCGGGCGGGCACGCCAACGGCGGTGCTGTTCGGTGGAATTTCCTTGAGCACCACAGCGTTTGCCGCGATGCGGGAGTGATCCCCAACCTTAAAAGGCCCCAAAATCTTTGCGCCGCTGCCAATCAAAACATTGTTCCCGATGGTTGGGTGCCGCTTGCCCGTGTCCTTGCCGGTGCCGCCCAGAGTAACGCCCTGATAAAGAATGCAGTCGTCGCCCACCTCCGCGGTTTCGCCGATAACAATGCCCATACCGTGGTCAATAACCAGCCGCCGCCCAAGGGTAGCGCCGGGGTGAATTTCAATGCCGGTTTTCTTCCGTGAATGCTGTGAAATAAAGCGCGCCATAAATTTCATGTTGTGCCGCAAAAACCAATTTGCCCGCTTGTGCGCCATGGTCGCCCGAAGCCCGGGATAGAGCATCAAAACCTCAAAGGACGAGCGCGCGGCAGGGTCCCGCGCCTTATAGGCGGCGATAGTTTCCCTTAAATCGTCAAACATAATATACCTCCAATCACAATAAAACGCAAAAACGCCCCTCACAGGCAAAGCCCATGAGAGGCGAATAATCGCGGTTCCACTCTCGTTTATCACTTGCGCCGGCAAACACCGGCTACTGCCTTAACGGGGCAAAAGCGGGCAAGCATTTCCTCTCGCCACGGCTCCGGGGCGCACTTCAAGCATTAGCGTCATGCCGCTTTCAGCCAAGGCGGCAAATCTCTGTGGCGCTGTTTTTGCTCAATCTTTCCCCATCAAAGCCATATGATTTATTATATTAGCACGAAGCGACAATTGTGTCAATCTTTAAAATTAAGTGCAGCCCGGTTCACGATAAAATATTCAATTCCCGAATAAAGCGTGGTGGCAACAATAACAGCAACGCAAAGCGCGTCAACCGAAAGCCAAGACAGCAGTAAAAAGTCGTGAATTGGCAAAAACATAATGCAAACGCAAATAATAGAAGCCGCAGTTTTCACCTTCCCCGACCAAGCAGCGGCAATAACCGTGCCGCTTTCCATAGCAACAAGCCGCAAGCCGGTAACGGCAAATTCCCGAGCAATAACAATCATGCAAGCCCAAGAAGCCATCTGCCCCCGCTCCACAAAAACCAAAAGCGCCGCCGTAACCAAAAGCTTGTCGGCGATAGGGTCAATAAACTTTCCAAAGGTAGAAACCTGATTGTAGTGCCGCGCCACATAGCCGTCAACCCAATCGGTCAAAGAGGCAAAAGCGAAAATTCCCAGCGCCCAATAGTCGTGCCCCTTGAAGCTCATAAGCGCCGCCACAATAAAAAATGGAATAAGCGCAATCCGCGCCAAAGTAATCTTGCTTGCTGAAGTCATAAAAAATGTCCACCCTTCGAAAAATTAAGTAATAAAT
>JAVVZC010000070.1:0-6573 GCA_036650755.1 Oscillospiraceae bacterium | reverse complement strand
GTGCAGTTAACGTCCCACTTGTTTATCATGCACTGAGTGGATCTGTTATAGTCCTTTGCCTTCTCCCAAAATGCGTCCCAATCCCACTTGACGTTGTAGTTTTTCTCGATGAAGTCGATAAACTTTTGGAGGTTTTTGACGCCGTATTCGTGAACCTCAGGCTCGTTAAAGCGCTGGGGCGGGGTGATTTGGTAAACGGGATAGTCCTTGAAATAACGTCCCATAAAGGTGGTTTGACCGATGGAGCCGTCGCAGGGCATGGAGCTTGTGACGAAGGTTTTTCCCACGATGGCGTAGTCGTCAACAACGGCGCAGCCGCATTCGGCGGCAGGCAGGGGGCAAACGTCCGCCGCGATGCCGTATTCCTCGATGGCGTCGATGTAGTATTCGTTTGCGATTTGGTCAACCTCGCCGGGCATGCCGATGGAGAACATGGCAATGTCAAGCCATTCGAGGGTGGGGAAGCCCGCCATAATGAAGGAGGGGGTCATTTCGTCAAACATAACCGTGGTTTCGCGAAGCTTTGCCGCCTTTTTGCTGTTGGGGCGAAGGTGCTCGTCACGGACGATTATTTTTGCGATATTGACAACGGAGTTATGTACAAGGGAGAAAAACTGCTCGTGGGTGTAGCGAAGCTCATAGCCGCGCATTCCGCAGGTGTGACGGTCAATCATGTGCGCCGCGGTAAGGTAGGATATCATCCAGCGGTAGCGGAGCATTGCTTTGATAAGGAGCACGGGGCGGGGGCCAAGCTTAAATGCCATGAAGCCGTAAAGCTTCAGCCAGCGGCCAAAATCATAGGCGGTGTCCTTAAAGCCCTTCCACTCACGGTGGGTCATGGCGCGGCTTGAGCCTTTATAGAAGTTTCCCAGCCCTTTTCCGGTTTTGGGGTTATATGCCATGTTATTTCGCCTCCTGTTCTTTCGCGGCACGCTTTGCCTTTATTTTTTTGATTTCAAGGTTTTCAACAAAAGCCTGAATGCGGGTGCGGAGCTGACCGCTGTTGCCGCTGCGGTAGGGTCTGTCGATGGAGAGCACGGGCACGCCGAATTCCTCGGGCAAAACGTGGGAAGCCAAGGTGCGCTCATAGGACCAATAGGTGCAGAATTTCATTTGCTCGTAGATGATGCCGTCCGCGTTGTAGTCCTTGCAGAGCTGTGCCGCATGCTCGTGGCGGTATTGAACCTTGTGGGCGGCGCAATGGCGGGGGCATTCGCAATCAACAAGATATTTGCGAACTACCTGAGTTAATGCGTCCTCGTCGTCCTTAAGCTCAATGACCTGACGGCCGGGGATACTGCCGTAGCAAAAACGGTCTGCAACCACCAAGGCGCCGTTGTCCTCGATAAGGGAGATTAGGTCCGGGTCGTCGATTTCGGAGCCCACAATAACGACCTTAACACGGAAGTTTTTCTTTTTGTCGGGCTCACGGGTTTTCAGCTCCTCTAAGGTTTCACGGAGCTTGTCGACGATAAGGTATTTGGGGCAAACATAGCTGGCTAGGGTCAAAATGTGGAACTCATGGCCGGTGATTGTGGGATTGTCCAGCTTGCGGAATTCGCCGATTTCGGAGATAAGTCTGCAAACCTCGTTGTGCTCCGCAACCGCCTTACGGATTTCGGCATCGGAAATGTCAACGCCGTAATTCTCGTGGAGGGGCTTTAGAACCTTGCGTGTGACCTGCTCCACAAGGTGCTTAACGGAGTCCTCATCATCGGAGCAGGTAACGTCCACGTTGGACCAGAAAAAGCCTTTTTTGCTTTCGTCTTGGATTTGGAGAAGCTCCATGTTTTCAAGGCAGCGGTTCATAGCTTCGCAGATGTCGATACCCGCCACACAGTCAAGGAATTTGAAGTTGCCCTCCATCGCCCGCTCCAGCAAGGCACGGGAGTATTCGCAGCTTCCGTTGCACATGTAGTAGGTGGCAATTTCCATGGAACCCATGTTTGGAGCTCTCAGTCTGACCGAGAAGCACTTGCCAAGATTTAGCAGTACCTCCGGCATGAGGTAACAGGTATAGCCAACGGCAATACCGCCCTCACTTTGCGCTTGTCGTACCAGGTCGTTGTTTGCGTCTTGCAGCAAATCCTCGAAGTAGTACAAATGTTTTAAATCCTTCACCTTCACACCTCTTTCTCGTTGTCAATGTATGTCTATTGCATCCAGCGCCTTTTGGACGCCGATAACCAAATTTGAGTCGTCCGAAAGCTTAAGAACGCTCTCGCCGCGGACGTCCAGCATGGAGAGCTGCTTGTCGTCGGGGATGTATGCAAGGATGGGAATTTCCCCGGTGTCGATAAGGTTGCGAACTGTGGGGTCGTTGAAACGGTTGACGATTGCGCCGATTTTTTTGTACATGACCAGCTCATCCGCAACTTTTTTGATGGTTTGGATAACCTTTGTGCCTTTTTTGCTGGGGTCGGTGACTAAAATCATGTGGGTCACTTTTTCCATGACCCGACGGTTGACCTGCTCTATGCCCGCTTCGCCGTCGATAACCACAAAGTCAAATTCCGCGGAAACAAGGCTGATGACCTCACGCAGATAGGCGTTTATACTGCAATAGCAGCCCGCCGCCTCGGGTCTGCCAACGGCGATGAAGGCAAAGCCGTCCTGCTCCGCCATGGCTTCAAAAACCCGAAAGCGGGCTTCGCCAAGCATTTCAACGGCTTCCCGGGTTTTGCCGTCGTCCGCGGCTTCAAGGATGGTTTTTCGGATGTCGTCGATGGTTTGGGTGACCTCGATATCAAGGGCGGTGGCAAGCCCCACGGCGGGGTCGGCGTCAATGGCGAGAATTCGCGCGTCCGGGTGGTTTTTTACAAGCTGGCGGACGATTGCGGCGGAGATGGAGGTTTTGCCAACGCCGCCTTTTCCCGCAACGGTTATTATTGCTTTTTCCATTGCTTTTTTTATCTCCTGTTCCCGAAAATTATGGGCAAGCCCCTGCTGTCATATGGGCTGACAGTTATTACCAAAAGAAACCCGCACGTGCCGGAAAATACGCGCGGCGCTATGTCAGTTGGGGTGACATCTAAAAATACAAAAAGACACAGCACCTTTGGGATCTGCAATTTTTTGTTTGGATATTCGGTTTTTTTGAAAGGTGAAAAATCATCTCCCTTAAAGACCCAAGCCTTGGAAGGCACTTGTAAAAACGTCGCAAAGGTGGTGAAGTCTGGTGGCTTTGTCAAGCTCATCCCAGCCGGAGGCTTCAAGGGCAAGCTTTTGCATGATGCTCAAAATGGAGTCGTAGGAGTTGTAGTAAAGCTCCTTGGCGTTCACTTGGGAACTGACGCTGCCATCCGCGATACCGCGGCGAATTGCAAGAACAAGGGGACTGTTGGAGGTTTCGTATTTTTCAGGAGGGCGGCTGAGAATTTGGCTGTTTTTGTAGGCGCTGTAAAGGAACATTTCAGCCTCGATGGTAAAGAGGACGCCCTTGGGGTTTTCGAAGTACATGTTGGAGTAGAAGTAGAGGAGGGCGCGGATTTGGTCGATGCCCGGCAATTCGTCGATGTGGCTTTCACGGACACGACGTGCCATTTCCTCGGTGGTAAGCTGCCAAAAAAGATAAGCGGCGGCGTGAACAAGCTCCGCCTTGGTTTTGAAGTAGCGGTAGAGGGAGCGCTCGGCAAGCCCCGCCGCCCTTGCGATATCGCTGACCTTGCTGCGGGCAATGCCCTGCTCCGTGAAGCAATAGAGGGCTTTTTCGATGACCAGAGCTTTGTTGCGTTCCCGCAGGTCCTCAAGAGACATTGGTTTCTCCTTATCGCGCAGGAAAACATTAACAGTGCCGCGCTGTGTTTTTTGGCTTTACTTATACGAATGTTACATAATTATGTACATTACCCTTATAATATACGGAGCTTGTTAATTTCGCAACAATTTTCGCTAAAAAACAATGCACAAAAAATTTGTGAACAAATTGTTACTTTTTATAGCGCTGTTTTTTAAGCCTTTTTGGACAGACTAATTTTTCAGGAGGTGAGCTGTTTGAAAAGAAATCTAATCATAATTGCTATATTTTGTGCTTTGCTTTTGACTTTTACCACAATAGCTTCCGCAAGCGGCGAAATGGAGGAAGCAGGGACGAGGCTCCCCATCGTGATGTATCATCATCTGTCGGAGAAGCCCCGCCTGCTCAACCAGCACGTTTTGGGTGTTTGGGAATTTGAAAACGACCTTAAATATCTTCGGGACAAGGGCTACGAGAGCATCAGCCTCTGGGAGCTTTTGGCTTGGTACGAGGGAAACTTTGAAATGCCGGAGCGCCCGGTTTTAATTACCTTTGACGACGGCTTTGAGAGCACGGGGGTTTATGCCGTGCCACTGCTGGAAAAATACGGCTTCAACGCCGTCGTGGCAATCATCGGCAGTGTTGCGGACACCTATACCCAAAATCCCGACCACATGCTGGATTATTCCTATCTGTCTTGGGAGGCAATTCGAGAGCTTGCGGAGGGGGGAACTGTGGAAATTCAGTGCCACACGGACAATCTGCACAAATATGATGCCCGCCACGGCGCGGCAATGAAAAAGGGCGAAAGCCTTGAAGATTATCGGGCACTGCTGACAGCCGACCTCAATCTCTGCATGGAAAAAGCCGCCGCCAATGGGGTGCCCATGCTGAAAACCCTTGCCTATCCCTATGGCAGCTTTTCCGGGGAAACCATGGAAATAATCCGCGGCTTGGGCTTTAAAGCCGGCTTCACCTGCGACGAACAGGTGAATGTTTTAAGCGGAAATTCCGCTGAGCTTTTTCGCCTTCACCGCTTTAATCGCCCCAGCGGGATAAGCTCGGAAAGCTTTTTCGGACGCTGGAACTAAAGTGCGGCGCTGCGGTGCTTTTCCATGTCACGACGGACGGTTTTTGCAAATTCCGCATCAGCTTTTTCAAAATATGAGAGCATCCGCTCAATGATATCCGCCTTGCATTTCCAAAGCTCCACGGCGATATTGTCGCACAAATGCGCCCGCTCCTTATCCTTCAAGCCACGGTAGCGCTCCCCCGCTTGGGTAAAGTCGTCGGTTTTCGCAATCTGAAAGCGCCCCAAATCACCCTTTGCGTAAAGGGGCTTGGGCTGGGGAATTTCCGCCGGCTTGGGCTGATTTCCGCCCAAACTGTTGGGGGAATAATTTATGGGCGCCGGGTTAAATGAAAACGCCATGGCGCCGTCCCGCTGGTTGTTCACAACCGGGGAGCGGGAGCGGTTCACGGGAAGCTGCATAAAGTTTGCTCCCAAGCGGTAGCGCTGGGTGTCAAGATAGGAAAATGAGCGCCCCTGAAGCATTTTGTCCGCGGAAAGCTCAATCCCGGGCACCAAATTTCCGGGGCAGAACGCCGCCTGCTCAATTTGGGCAAAAAAGCTCTGGGGGTTGCGGTTCAGGGTCATAACGCCCACGGATTTCAGCGGGAACTCCGCCTCGGGCCAAGTTTTTGTGTCGTCCAAGGGGTCAAAGGTCAGGGTCTTTGCCCGCTCCTCCGTCATCAGCTGAACCATCAGCTCAAAGCTGGGGAAGTCCTTTTTTTCGATGGCTTCAAAAAGCCGACGTCCGGCGATATCGGGGTCGCTGCCCTGCAAGCTTTCCGCCTCAAAGCGGTCAATGGTTTCAATGCCCTGCAAGGTTTTCCAGTGGTATTTTACAAAATGGCGGACGCTGTTTTTGTTGACCCAAACATAGGTGTTGACCCCGAAGCCCTCCATGCGGCGGTAGTCCCGAATTGTGCCCCTGTCGCTGTAGAGCCAAGTTATCATGTGGGTCGCCTCCGGCGTCAGGGAGCAAAAATCCCAAAAGCGCTCCGGGTTTCGAAGGTTGCTGTCCGGTGCGGGCTTGAGGGAGTGGATAACGTCGGGAAATTTGATGGCGTCACGGATGAAAAACACGGGCAGGCTGTTGCCGACAATGTCGCAGACGCCCTGCTCCGTGTAAAATTTTGTGGCGAAGCCTCGGGGGTCACGGACGCTGTCCGGGGAGCCCCGCCCGCCGATAACCGTGGAAAAGCGCACAAGAACCGGGGTTTCCCTCCCCTGCTCACGCAAAAAATCCGCCGTGGTGTATTCCGCCATGCTCCCCGTTGTGCGGAAAACGCCGAAGGCGCCCGCGCCCTTTGCGTGAACCACCCGCTCGGGAATTCGCTCACGGTCAAAGTGCGCCATTTTGTCAAGCAGCTGTATGTCCTCCAGCAAAGCCTGACCGCCTGTGCCGATGGTCAGGGTGTTTTGGTCGTTTATCACAGGGTAGCCGGAGCTTTGGGTCATTTGACCCTTGGCGGGGGTAATTTCGGGCAGGCAATTTTTATCCTTTTCCGACTTTTGGGAGGGCTGCTCCGTCTTTTTCGCGCCAAGCTCCCCCTGAGGCGGGGGCGTCGGTGGGTAGGGCTTTTGTGGCGTAAAATTTTGCCCTTGGCTTTGGTTTTGCGGGCTGTTCTGCCGTATTTGCCGCGGCTGACCCTGAGGCGAATTCCCCATTCGCTCGCCGTTGCGGTAATATGGATTATACATGGCAAGGCTCCTTTATAACATAATTTCGGACTGCTATAAAGTATGCGAAATCGCAAATTTTGGTGAAAAA
>JAVVZC010000069.1:0-6618 GCA_036650755.1 Oscillospiraceae bacterium | reverse complement strand
CCTCCATCGGGTCTTTCATATTCCCTCGGCTTACAGCGCCACCAGCCGCCGCGCCCCTCGGGTAATTAGGTATTGCCACAGCAGTCCGCAAATCAGCAGCGTCACTAGTGTGGCGGCAAGGCAATAAAACGGCAGTGAC
Source organism: Oscillospiraceae bacterium (assembly GCA_036650755.1). Taxonomy (GTDB): domain Bacteria; phylum Bacillota; class Clostridia; order Oscillospirales; family Oscillospiraceae; genus UBA2658. The sequence goes on along the minus strand of JAVVZC010000069.1, from coordinate 6,479 downwards.
AACACGGGTTTTGTTAGAAAATAAAGCCCCACGCCCAGCCCCACGAATAGGGGTCCAACTAAAAATCCCAGCAGTGCGGAGGCGGATTGCTTCACCACAACGGTTTCGTTGTCCCAATCCATTTTCGGGAACAGCAGGTTGATAACAAGCCCCAGCAGTGCCAAAAGCAGCCCGAAAGCGAGGACCACAAGCAGCATTGTAATCATTACAAAAATCGGGAAGCCATAGACAATGCCCACCAGCAGCAGTGAAATGACCGCCGGAACCCAAGCAATCAGCAGGTTTACCGCCGTTTTTGCGGCAAAAAGCTTTGAGGCGGAAACAGGCGCCGACTTGATAATCCAAAGGGTTTTCCCCTCCAAGCTGATGGAAACGGCGGTGGTGTTGATGGTGGACATGATGCCGCACAAAATGCCCAAGGTCAGGGGCAAAACCCCGGCAACGCCGCCCATTTGGTCGATTACGGGGGCGATTGAGTTTTTTGCAAAAACAGCGTAGCCCGCCGCGCCCAGTAGCATGAGTGCGCCGAAGCCGGTGTTGAAAAAGTAGATGGTGGTGCCGAAATAGCGACCGATTTCCTTTTTGAAAAGTGCGGAAAACTGACCCTTTGACTTGTAGTCCCCAAGCTTGTAGTCGCTTTTTGAGGAACGGGCGGAAAGTCGGGTGAGGATTTTTTTGTAGCGGGTGCTGAAAATCCAAACCACCGCCAAAAAGGGCAAAACGCAAATTGCGGCAAAGCCCAAAAGCGCCGTCCAACTGCCCATAATGCCCTTTTGCAGCAGTCCGATGGGCAAAAGCCAGGTGGAAAGAATGTGGTCAAATTGGGCGGAGTTTTGCAAAAGCAGCAGGGCAAGCTTGTTGATTTGCATGGACAGCGCCATGACGATTGCCATAAATCCGAAAAGCAAAATCGCGTTTACAAGGGCGTTGCGCTTGGTGTGGGAGCTGACCCAAGCGATTATGTAGGCGAAAATCGTGCAGAAAAGGGTTGCCAAAAAGGGGAAAAGCAGAGAGGCAATTAGCAGGCGCACAATGAGCATCGCGCCGCCGCCCCCGCCATAGACCAAATATGCAACGCCGGCGGGCAGGAGAAACAGGGTGCAAAAGATGAAGCATTCGATGTAAAGCGCCAAGATTTTTGCCAGCATCACCGAAAAGGCGCTGACCGGCAGGGAGAGCATCAGGTCGCTGTCCTTGTTGCTGAAAAGGAAGCCGCCGGCGGCGTTCATGGTCATAAAAACCGCCAGCAACAGCCCCACAATGGCGATTAGTGGGATTAAAAAGCGCTCAATCCCCGCTTCAAAAAGCATACTGCCGAAGGTAAAGCTGTAGACGCCGGAGATGTAAATCGCAACAAAGGAGAACAAAAGCAGGGCGCCAATGCCGCCAAAGCGTGCCTTTTTGCCGCTGCCCAGCTTCATTGCGGCAAGCAGGGAACGAAAGGAGAGCTTTAAGAGCACAAGGAGCTTAGGCATTTGTGTTGCCCTCCCTCGCCAAATCAAGAAACACGGCTTCAAGGTTTGAGCTGCCCACAATGTCGGCGGTTTTGCCCACCTCGATGAGCTTGCCGTTTTTGATTATGGCGATGCGGTCGCAAAGCTTTTCCGCAACCTCCAAAACGTGGGTGGAGAAGATTACGGCACTGCCGCTGTTGCAAAGCTCACGCAAAAAGCCCTTGACCGTGAATGCCGCCTCCGGGTCAAGCCCCACAAAGGGCTCGTCCAAAATCAGCAGCTTGGGCGCGCGGATAAGTGCGCTGATAAGCGCCAGCTTTTGCTTCATGCCGTGGCTGTAGCCGCCGATTGGACTGCCAAGGTCACCTGTGAGGGCAAAGGCGTCGGCGTATTTTTTGATGCGCTCGGCACGTTCTTTTTTTCCGATGGAATAGATGTCGCCGATGAAGTTAAGGTAGTCGATGCCCTTTAAAAATTCGTATAAATCCGGGTTGTCGGGCAGGAAAGCCATTAGGCTTTTTGCCGCCACCGGCTGGGTTTTGATGGAGTTGCCGTCGATTGTGATTTCGCCCTCGTTAAAGTCCAAAATGCCGGCGACACAGCGGAGCGTGGTGGTTTTGCCGGCGCCGTTGGGGCCGATAAAGCCCAGCATTTCCCCCGCTTCAAGGGAAAGGGAGAGGTCGGAAACAGCCTTCTTGCCGCCTGTGTAGGTCTTTGAAAGGTTGGTGATTTGCAGCATAATATGCCCTCCATTGGGTTATTTAAATGTATATACGTTCAGATTATAGCAAGATAAAGAGAAAAGTCAAGTTAAATCAAGGGGCTGTTCGGCTGAAAAACCCGAGAGCAAAAGCAGTTTTTCCTTACGGCTTTTCCCCTTGATTTCCGCCTCACGGCGGAGGGCGGCGCCCCGATTTTCCAGCTCCTCGCTGTAAACAAGGGTCAGAGGCGCGCGGCCGCGGGTGTATTTTGCCCCCTTCCCGCTTTGGTGAACGGCGAAGCGTCGGGCAACATCGTCGGTGCTGCCGGTGTAAAGTGTGTCGTCCCCGCAACGAAGAATGTAGACAAAATAGCTCATTGAGAGATTTCGCCTCCCGAATTGTCCAAATCGGAGATTTTTTCATAGACGTGGATGTCAAATTCGATTTGGGTTTCAAGGCAGGAGAGCGCCGAAAGCCTTTCCTTGCCCGCCTCCGGGGTTTTCCAAAAATAGGGGGTCATTTGGAAAAGGTCTTGAATGTCCTCCTTGCAGCTCAGGTGAACGCTTTCGGAAACACGGTGGATTTCCGAATATTCGAAGCCCTCATAGGGAGTTTTTTCCTCCGAGTTTTCATAGGGGGTGTCGTAGAGCACGCTTTTCAGCTCCCAAAGGTGCCGAGGTCCGGGCACCACATAGAAAAAGTGACCGCCAAGCGCCAAAACACGGCGGAATTCCTCCAAGCACAGGGGCGAAAAGCAGTTGAGGAGCAAATTTATGCTGCCCGCCGCCAAGGGCAGGTGATAGGCGGAGGCAACGGCAAGCTCCGCTCCGGGGCAAAGCTTTGCCGCCAGCATCACGGCGGATTTTGAGATGTCCACGCCGGCACAGCGAACCTCCGTTTTTGAGGCGCAGAGGGCGTTTTGCACCGCGTGGGTGTAGTAGCCCTCGCCGCAGCCGGAGTCAAAAAAAGCCGGGGCTTCGGGGGAATATTTGAGGCAAAGTTGGGAGATTGCCTCCCGCAACGGGGCGTAATAGCCCCGCTCCAAAAAACGGCGGCGGGCGCGAACCATGTTCGGGTCGTCGCCGGGAACGGCGGAGTTTTTGCGGTTGACGGGCAGCAGGTTAACATGACCCTTTTGGGAAATATCGAAGCTGTGCCCCTTGGCACAGCGATAGCTGCCCCCCTGCTTTTCAAGGGCTTCCTCACAGATTGGGCAGATAAATAGGCTCATTTTGTTTACCTCCGTCGGAAAAATTTGCGGGCGCGGGCAAAAAAGCCCCTTGGGGCGAAACGCCACGGTGTTAAAAGAAGCAACAAGCTGCTTTCAAGGGCATTGTAGCACAATTCGGGGCGATTTTCAATTAAAGCCGCCGCCCCAAGGGGCTTTAAGCCCAAAAATCGGGAGAAAAGCTTTGTCACTTGGGCGAAGGGACGGCTGGGCGTCTGCCATCTTTTTAATGAGGGGCTTGTGAACGCTGTTCCTAATGTAACAGGCAAAATGCGGAAAAACAGGAAAGCCTTGTTCACAAGTGCCACGGGGAAACGGGTCGATTAAAGGGGAAAAGCAGGGTAAGTTGCCCAAAGGGGCGCAGGCAAAAATGGCACTAATCCCTATATTTTTCAAGGGTATTATCCCTTTCGGGTAAAATACGCCCGGTGTGGAAAAAAGTCCTTTGCAGGGGAATTTGAAAGCCTTGCTATTTGTGGGTAACGGCGTTATAATCACAGTAACAGTGTTACTCAAACCCCGGTTCAGGACAAAACCACAGGCGCAAGGGCGTTTTCCGCCTTTGAGCGCAAAGAGACGGAGGTAATATGGATTTCTACACCCAAACCAGCACAAATGTGCCCAAGCTTTCACCAACGGAGCGGAACATCTTCAATTATGTAATCAAAAATATGCATTTTGTGAAGAATATGAGTATTCGCGAGCTTGCCCAAACCTGTTACGTTTCCACAACCACACTTTTTCGCTTTGTGAAAAAGCTGGGCTATGACGGCTACACCGATTTTATCGCGGCGGTGAACGAAACCGAGCAGGAATCGCGCAAAATCCACATTCCCAGCATCGTTCACGACGACAACTACCGTGACAGCTACCTTAAAAACGTGGTTGAGGCTGTAAAAGTAATTACGGACGAAAAAATCGAGGCGTTTCACAAAATTATGCGCCGATATCCCCGAATTTTCATCCTTGCGGAGGGTCTGAGCTTGGAGGTTGCAAAGTATTTCAACCGCCTGCTCACCAGCATGGGCTATAATGTTGAAATTCCCGTGGAGGAATACGAGCTTGCCTCCGTTCTCCGCCGTGTTAAGCGGGACGATGTGATACTTATTCTCTCCTATCGGGGCAACAACAAGAACATAGTCCACCAAATCGAAAAAATATTTACCATTGCCACTCCCTGCATAATTTCCTTTACAAGGTCGGATAATAACATCATCCAAAACATGAGTGACCTTAACTTCTACGTTTTTGCGGACGAAATTGACTACGAGGGCATTGACGTCACCTCCCGCTGCGGAATGATTGCCATTATGGAAACGCTTATGTACAAGCGTATCACCCGTGACAGCGGCGGAGCCACGGATGCAGCCGTTTCCGAAACAGATGAATAGCTCAAAATAAGCGGTGTTACTCAATTGGTAACACCGCTTCATCTTTATGTACACTGTTCCATGTTCGTCGGAAATGATTGACAGACCGGGCGTTCCGAAGTATTCTTTGTATGAAACAGAGGAAATTTACACAACACATATAAGATTGATGTGTAATAACACAATAAAAACCTCCGCTTTTCAAGGTTTTTTCCCAAGCGCTAAAATTTGTTTTTTGACCTGTTTCACATATGTAAACGAAATAGGTACAAAATAATACAAGGTGTGAATTTTTCACACCGGAAGTACAAAGAATTGAGAGGTGCTTTAAAATGGCAAAAAGAATTGAGAGTTCCCCAAAAAAAGACGGTTACCGTATGCCCGGAGAGTTCGAGCCCCAAAAGCAGATTTGGATGCTTTGGCCCGAAAGACCTGACAACTGGAGAGATGGCGCAAAGCCCGCACAAAAGGCATACGCCGATATTGCTAAGGCAATCAGCGCGTTTGAACCTGTCACCATGTGCGTTTCCAAAGAGCAATTCGCAAACTGCCGCAACGCCCTTCCCTCCGAAATCCGCGTAGTAGAAATGGCAAGCAACGACTCTTGGATCCGCGACTGCGGCCCCACCTTCGTTATAAATGACAAGGGTGACGTCCGCGGCATCGACTGGGACTTCAACTCCTGGGGCGGACTTGTTGACGGACTCTATTTCCCCTGGGACATGGACGACGCTGTCGCACAGAAGGTCTGCGAGCTTGAATACACCGACACCTATCGTACCCCCGGCTTCGTTATGGAAGGCGGTTCCATCCATGTTGACGGCGAGGGCACCCTTATCACCACCGAAATGTGCCTCCTTTCCGAAGGCCGCAACCCCCACATGAGCCGCGAAGAAATCGAAGCGGAAGTCAAGGAATACCTTAACCTTGAAAAAGTCATTTGGATTAAAGACGGTATCGACCCCGAAGAAACCAACGGCCACGTTGATGACGTTGCCTGCTTTGTCCGCCCCGGCGAAGTTGCCTGCATCTACACCGATGACAAGGACAACAGCTTCTATCAGCAGTGCCAGGACGCATACAAAACCCTTTCCGAAGCAACAGACGCCAAGGGCCGCAAGCTTAAGGTTCACAAGCTCTGCATGCCTCTTAAGGACGTCACCATCAAGGGCGACTTCGCAATTGACCTTGTTGAGGGCACACTCCCCCGCGAGGACGGCGACATCTGCATCGCATCCTATATGAACTTCCTTATCGTCAACGGCGGCGTTGTTGTTCCCCAGTACGGCGATGCCAACGACAAGCTTGCTCTTGAGCAGGTTCAGGCGATGTTCCCCGAGCGCAAGGTCGTGGGCGTCAATTCCTGGGAAGTCGTTTACGGCGGCGGCAACATCCACTGCATCACCCAGCAGCAGCCCCGCGGCTAAATCGTAGCCCGAGCTAAAATGCGCATTTCGGGGGAAAAGCAAAGCTTTTCCCCCGTTAAGCCCTGAACTTTTTCAGTACCATGCTATAGAGAGAGGATTTTCCCAAAATTTTATGAGGAGGATTTATACATGGAAGAAAAGAAAGTAAGTCTATGGAAGAGCATATTGTTCACAATATGCAGCATCTTGGTGCTTGATACCTTTGTTGCTCCCGCAATCATCGGCGTTTCCTCAATCACCATTTGGATCATCACCGCAATCGTGTTCTTTATCCCCTATGGTCTGCTCAGCGCAGAGCT
>JAVVZC010000068.1:0-6745 GCA_036650755.1 Oscillospiraceae bacterium | reverse complement strand
TTACTATAATCATTTTCTGAGAGGATCAATAATCTATGGCAAAGAAGAAGCAGCCGGAGAATAAGCATGTGATCAACCCATCTGTGGTGGGGCTCAAGGCAGAGGTGTTGGAGCAGGCTATAACTGACACGCTGGAGCAGAACTATATGCCCTATGCTATGAGTGTTATTGTTTCCCGGGCTATTCCTGAAATTGACGGCTTTAAGCCTTCCCATCGGAAGCTTTTATACACTATGCAAAAAATGAATTTGCTCACGGGGGCGCGGACTAAGAGTGCCAACATTGTGGGGCAGACTATGCGGCTTAACCCCCATGGTGACAGTGCGATTTATGAAACTATGGTGCGGCTTTCTAAGGGCTATGAGGCTTTGCTCACGCCTTTTGTGGAGAGTAAGGGTAACTTTGGCAAGGTGTATTCTCGGGACATGGCTTATGCCGCCTCCCGTTACACCGAGGCGAAGCTTTCCGATATTTGCATTGAGCTTTTTCGGGACATTGACAAGGACACCGTTGATTTTGTTGACAACTATGACGGCAGCGCAAAGGAGCCCACACTGCTGCCCACCTGTTTTCCAAACGTGCTGGTTTCTGCAAACATGGGCATTGCTGTCGGTATGGCGAGCCAGATTTGCGGCTTTAACTTGGGCGAGGTCTGCGAAACCACCATCAACTACATAAAGGACCCGGACTGCGACATTATGCAGACTCTGCTTGCGCCGGATTTTTCCACCGGGGGAGAAATTATCTTCAACCCTTCCGAAATGGCGGAAATTTACCGCACGGGTCGGGGCGGCTTCAAGCTTCGCGCAAAGTGGCGCTACATGAAAAGCGAAAACATAATAGAAATCTTCGAAATTCCGTATACTACCACTGCGGAGGCAATTATCGACAAGGTGGCGGAGCTGGTTAAGTCGGGAAAAATCAAGGACATCAGCGACATGCGGGACGAAACCGACTTGGGCGGCTTGAAGCTTGCCATCGACCTGAAGCGGGGCGTTGACCCGGACAAGCTGATGCAAAAGCTGATGCGGATGACTCCGCTTTTTGACACATTTTCCTGCAACTTTAACATCCTTATCGCGGGAAATCCCCGGGTTATGGGCGTGCGGGAAATTTTGAGCGAGTGGGTGGCTTGGCGCACGGAATGCGTTCGCCGCCGGGTTTACTTTGACCTTTCAAAAAAGCGGGACAAGCTTCATCTCCTGAACGGACTGAAAAAAATCCTGCTGGACATTGACAAGGCAATCGCCATTATCCGCCAAACGGAGCTGGAAGCCGAGGTTGTGCCAAACCTTATGATTGGCTTTGGCATCGACAGAATTCAGGCGGAATTCGTGGCGGAAATCCGTCTGCGGAACATCAACAAGGAATATATCCTTAAACGTGTTGAGGAAACCGACAAGCTTGAAAAAGAAATCGCGGAGCTGGAGGAAATCCTTAACAGCCCCCGAAAGCTGAAAAAAATCATCACCGACGAGCTGGCGCAGGTTTCAAAAACTTACCCCTCACCCCGAAAAACCGCCATCGTTTTCGCGGACGAAATCGAGGAGGCGGACATTGAGGACGAAATCCCCGATTATCCCGTCACTCTTTTCCTCTCCAAGGAGGGCTACTTCAAAAAAATTACGCCCCAGTCCCTGCGGATGAGCGGTGAGCAAAAATACAAGGAAAACGACGTTCACATGCAGCTCATTGAAGCGACAAATCGGGACGAACTGCTTATTTTTACCGACAGGCAGCAGGTTTATAAAGTTCGTGTGGCGGATTTTGACGACGCAAAGGCGTCTGTTTTGGGCGTTTATCTGCCCTCACATCTTGCTATGGACGAGGGCGAAAATGTATTTTGCATGATAAATCCCGGGGATTACAGCGGGAATGTTCTGCTGTTTTTCCAAAACGGCAAGGTGGCACGGCTGGAGCTTTCCGCCTATGCAACAAAAACCAACCGCAAGCGTCTTACTGGCGCCTATTCGGACAAAAGCCCGCTGGCCGCCGTCATTCCGCTTTTCGAGGAGCGGGAGCTTGCGGTATTTTCAAGCGAGGGCAGAGCGCTGATTTTCAATTCCTCCCTGCTTGCACCAAAAACCTCACGCACCACCATCGGCGTTTCCCTGATGAACGTAAAAACGAAATTCCACGTTGAAAAGGTACTGCCCCTTGAGGAGAGCACCATCAAAAACGTGGCTCGCTACAGAGCAAAAAGCATCCCCATCGCCGGAGCGCTTCTCCGTGAGGACGACAGGGGAGAGGAACAAATGAGCCTGATTTAATCTTAGCGCATCACGGAAGCGATGCTTTTAGGGAGTGGTGAATTCTTGAAATTCAACAAAAGCGAAGTTCTTAAGCTTTGCCTGAACATCATAAAAATCATACTGGGCGCCTGCATTTTCGCGGCGGCAATCGAATGGTTTTATCGACCCGCCTCACTTATTTCCGGCGGCGTCACCGGCATTGCAATGATTATAAACTACCTTAGCCACGCGCCTGTGGGCGTGCTCATAATCGTGCTGAATGTGCCGCTGTTTCTCGTTGCGCTCAAGGCATACGGCTTCCGCTTTATGGCGGGCTCCATGTTCGGAATGCTGGCAAGCTCCGTTGCAATCGACCTGTTTTCAATGCTCAAAATCACCGTGACCGCAGAGCCGTTTTTGGCGGCAATCTATGGCGGAATTCTTTCCGGCTTGGGGCTGGGGCTGGTTTTCACAACAGGTGCGACCACCGGCGGCACCGACGTTGTTGCGCGGCTTATCCGCGAAAAAAAGCCCTATGTCAATTTTGGCACCATGCTGCTCTGCTTGGACGCTGTTATCATCACCGCCTATGCCCTTATTTTTAAAAAATACGACAACGCCATGTACACCGTTATCTCCGTTTTTATCGCGGCGAAGGTTATCGACATGGTGCTTTACGGCTCCTCCCAGTCCAAGCTTTGCCACATTATTTCCGAATACAGCGAGGAAATCAAATCCGCAATCGTGGAAAAGCTGGACAGGGGCGTCACCGTGCTTCGGGGCACAGGCGCCTATTCCGGGGCGGAAAAACAGATTTTGCTCTGCGTTGTGAAGCGTCGGCAAATCGTTGAAATCAAAAAAATCATCAAAAACATCGACAAAACTGCCTTCGTTATTCTCTCCGACACCCGTGACGTTTTTGGTCAAGGCTTTGGAGACATCACGGTGGAGAAATAGCATTATCGGTTGACATAACTATTTTACGGGAGGGATTTTGAAAATGCGAAAACGCCTTGTTTCAATTGTTTTGCTCATAGCTGCTGTTTTTGCTTTTTCGGGCTGCACTGCGGCTTTTCCAAAGGAATATCTTTCCGTCAGCGACTATTCCGACGCAAGCCATCCCGATTACAAGGGCGATATTTGGAAAATTTCCGACTACGACCAGCTAAAAAACGCAATAATATCAATGGTTAACGGTCACAAGGTGGCGGAGCGCCTAAAATTCATCAACTATGAGGGCACCCTTACCGCCGACATTGCCAAGGCTTGCGGGGAAGTCAAAACAGAAACCGCTTTGGGCGGTTTTGCCGTTGACTACATGTCCCACGACCTTGGCAGAGTTGCCACCTATTACGAGGCGACGATTTACATAAAATATAAACGCACTCAAAGTGAAATTGACAATATTCGCTATATTTCGGGAAAATCCGAGATGACGGAAATCATCGCTTCGGCGCTGGACGGGCTTTCCGGCTACGTCGCCCTGCGCATGAACGCCGTGAACATTACGGAGCAGGAGGTTTTGGACGCGGTTGCCGCAGCCTATTTGCAAAATCCCGCCTGCTGCGTTGTTCCTCCAAAAGCCGTCGCCAAGATTTATCCTCAAACCGGGCTTACCCACATTTTGGAAATTGAGCTTGACTACGGCATGGAGCCCCACAAGCTGCAAAAAATGAAATCCGCCTTGGGCGGCAGCTTGGGAAAGCTGAGCAGCTCCATTTCCACACCCAACAAATCAAAATTTGCGCTGGACGCCTACAGGGCGCTTGCCAAGGACTGCGAATATGACCCCGACGGCAGCAAGCGGCGGGCAAATTCCAAGCTTGAGGACGGGCTTGGTTCCACGGTTTACGGCGTTATGGTTGAAAAATGTGCCGACAGCTTGGGGCTTGCTCTCGCCTTTAAAGCGCTTTGCGCCACGGCGGACATTGATTGCTTTGTGGTGAACGGCAACCTTGACAACGTCCCCCATTCTTGGAATATCATTATGCTGGAGGACAGCTATTACCATGTTGACGTCTCCGCCGACGAGAGCTTCGGCATTTCAAAATCCTTCCTGCGAAGCGATGGGCAAATGGCGGAGGGCTACGTTTGGCAGCGGGAAATGTATCCCATTTGCAACGGCACAAAGGGCTTTACCGACATTCTTGAACGGGCGTTCTAAACCCCAATGAAATAAAAACCGAGATCCCCCATTGATTTGAGGGACCTCGGTTTTTTGCTTGCTTTTTCGGCTTTTTTCGACCCTTGGCGGGTGATAAGATGAGTTATCAATACTTGGGCTTGATGTAAAGTGTGCGGATGGCGTTTAGGATTGCCAAAATCATTACGCCCACGTCTGCGAAAACGGCGAACCACATGTTTGCAAAGCCCAGAGCGCCAAGCACCAGCACCACAGCCTTTATGCCAAGGGCAAAAACGATGTTTTGCCGAACAATGGTCATGGTTTTGCGGGAAATTTGAATTGCGAGAGCGATTTTTGAGGGCTTGTCGTCCATCAAAACAATGTCCGCGGCTTCGATTGCGGCGTCGCTGCCCAGCGCGCCCATGGCAACGCCCACATCGGCGCGGGACAGGGAGGGGGCGTCGTTTATGCCGTCGCCGACAAAGGTGAGGGCAGTGCCTTGGGGCTTGTCGGAGAGTAGCTTTTCGATGGCGGAAACCTTGTCGGCGGGGAGAAGCTCGCTTTGGGTTTCGTCAAGGGAAAGCTCCCGCCCCACGGCTTCGCCCACGGCGCGGCTGTCGCCCGTCAGCATGACAATTTTTGAAACGCCGGTGCTCCTGAGCCTTGAAATTGCCTGCTTCGCGTCCGGCTTAAGCTCATCCGCAATGACGATGTGACCCATGTATTCCTTGCCTAGCGCCACATGAATTGTGGTGCCAAGCTTGTGGCAATCGTGAAAATCGGCGCCGATTTGCGTCATAAGGCGGGCGTTGCCAAGGTAGACCTCCTGCCCGTCAAGCACTGCCTTTATGCCAAGCCCGGAAAGCTCCGAAATTTCCCCAAGCCTTGATTTGTCAATGGTTTTGCCGTGGGCGCGGAGCAGGGACTCGGCTATTGGGTGGCTTGAATAAATCTCAACGGTGGCGGCAATTTCCAGAAGCTCCGCCTCGGAAACGGTTTCCGGGTGGATGGCGGTGACTTCAAAGCTGCCTTGGGTGAGGGTGCCGGTTTTGTCAAAAACCAGTGTTTTGGTTTTGGAAAGCGCCTCCAAATAGTTTGCGCCTTTTATGAGAATTCCGTGGCGGGAAGCGCCACCAATTCCGCCGAAAAATGAGAGGGGAACGGAGATAACAAGTGCGCAGGGGCAGGAAACCACAAGGAAAATCAGCGCTCTGTTTATCCAAACGCTCCATTCTTGGGCGAAGAAAAGGGGCGGAATTATTGCCAGCAGTGCCGCCGCGATTACCACGCAGGGCGTGTAATATTTTGCGAAGCGGGTGATGAAGCTTTCGGATTTTGCCTTTTTGTCGTAGGCGTTTTCCACTAAATCCAGAATTTTTGAAACCGTGGAGTCACCATATTCGCTGGTGACGGAAACCTTGATTACGCCGTTTAAGTTGACGGCTCCGCTGAAAACTGTGTCGCCGGGAGCCACGTCTCGGGGCAGGGCTTCGCCGGTCAGCGCGGCGGTGTTAAGGCTGCTGCCGCCCTCCAAAACCTTGCCGTCCAAGGGCACCCGCTCGCCGGGCTTTATGAGGATTGTGTCGCCCACATGCACCGCCTCGGGGGAGACGGTTTCTTCCACGCCCTCACGCAAAACGTGGGCGTAGTCGGGGCGAATGTCCATGAGCGCGGCGATGGATTTGCGGCTTTTTCCCACGGCAAGGTCCTGAAAAAGCTCCCCCACCTGATAAAAAAGCATGACTGCCACCGCCTCCGGGTACTCGCCGATGGCAAAGGCACCCAATGAGGCGATTGCCATCAAAAAGTTTTCGTCGAAAACCTCGCCCTTTAGGATGTTTTTGACGGCGGAAATAAGCACGTCATAGGCGACGAGAATGTATATTATAAGGTATGCAATGAGCCGAAAAGTGCCGGAGCTTGGGACAAGCGCCAAGGTGATGAACAGGGCGGCGGCAAGGATAATGCGGGTTAGGTTGATTTTTTCTTCCCTGTTCATTTTGAAACCTCCTCGGTGATGTGCTCGAAGCCCTGTGCGATTATTGAGCGGACGTGGTCGTCCGCAAGAAAATAGTAGATTGTTTTGCCCTCACGGCGGCCGGACACAAGATGGCTGTCCTTCAAAACCTTGAGCTGGTGGGAAATTGCCGATTGAGTCATGCCCATCAGCTCCGAAATCGCGCAGACGCAAAGCTCGGTTTCGAAAAGCGCGTAGAGGATTTTGATGCGGGTGCTGTCGCCGAAAACCTTGAATAAATCCGAGAGCTCCCAAAGAATTTCGTCACGAGGAAGGGTCGCGCGAACCTGCTCCAGCAGCTCGCTGTGGTTGTGCTTTTGAGTTGACATGATATGTGAACAACCTTTCATATGAATGGATGCTCATATGTTA
>JAVVZC010000067.1:0-6756 GCA_036650755.1 Oscillospiraceae bacterium | reverse complement strand
GTTCTATTCTTCGGTCATTCGGCTTATCATGGCGTAGGAGATTAGCAGTTGAAGGGCGGCGAAGGCTAGGAACAGGATTTGCTCACCTGGGAAGGTGTTGTCGGCTAGGCTTACTATGCAGAGGAAGGCGCCTAGGAGGGAAAAATAGAGGGTAGTTAGGGGTTTGGGCTTTGCGTAGACGAAGCCGGCTATGAAATAGAAGGCGAGAAGGGACACGGAGATGGCTATTAGGCGGATGGCGAAATGCCAGATTACGGGGTCGGAATAGCTGCTTTTGTAGGAGCTTACCAGCCAAAAGCAGATGAATGCAACTATGATAACGGAGCCCAGCTTGCCGCGGATTGAGCTCTCCTTGGATTTTCCGTTGTGGAGGAAGGCGAAAACCGCTATGGCGCAGATTACTGCCAAAATGCCCAAAATCAGGTAGAAAATTGAGCTTGAGCGGAGTGCTGTGCCCGGGGGGGAGGAGACATAAAGGGAGAAGGCGTGGTAGAGGGTTAAGGCGGCGCCCAAAGCCAAAACAAGGCTGATGACGGTGCCCATAATTGAGAAAACATTATCCTCCAAGACGACGGCACGAGGGTAGTCTTGGGGCTGGGGGAGATTTTTTAGTGTGCGCACCCACAAAAACAGGGCGGCGGCGGTTAGCAGAAGCAAAAACAGGACGGAATAGCTCCAAGGCGAGTGGGGGGTGGCAAGGAGGGTTTCCGGCTCAAATGCCGCTTGATTTTGGATCCAACGGGCGAAGGCGGCGAAAATTCCCATAACGCAGGCAAAGCCGCAAAGCTGCAGTGATTTTTTATGCATATTAACATTCCAGTCGTAATATAATTTAATTGACGCTATTGATATCAATCCATTGTATACTCTTTTGCAATCAGCGTCAACAAAAATACCACATACGAAGGGAATGCGTGCCAAGATGAAAAGACTGATTTGGGTGTCGCTGCTACTGGTTTTCGCGGCTGTTTTGATGCCGGTTTTGTTCATTCAGGGGGAGCTTGGCGGGAAAAATTCGGGAGCTGTGCCAACGCCGGGCAAGGGACAGGCTGTGGAGCTGCCGCGGCAGACTGCGCCCCAAGCTTCGCCCACGGCGGGACAAGCCTTGGGCGGTTTGTCCGACGCCGAAACATGGTTTACGGTGCTGGACGGGGGAGAAATTCGTCGGGTTTCAATGGCGGAGCACCTGCCGGGAGTGCTGGGCGCGGAAATGCCCGCCTCCTTCGCGCCGGACGCGCTAAAGGCACAGGCGGTGGCGGCAAGGACATACATTTTATACTGCACAAAGCACGAAAACCCAAAGCATCCCGATGGGGATATCTGCTCCGACGGGGGCTGCTGTCTTGCCTATTTGGATGAGGGGAAGCTCCGCGCCGCTTGGGGCGAAAGCTTTGACGCCAACTTGAAAATCATAAACGCCGCCGTCAGCGAAACGGACGGACAAGTTCTGACCTTTGAGGAGGAGCCGATTTTGGCATCCTTCCATTCCTCCTCGGCGGGAAAAACCGAGTCGGGCAGTGAGCTTTGGGGTGAGGTGCCCTACCTTGTCAGCGTGCCCAGCCCGGAAACTGCCGTGGACGTTCCGGGCTTTGTTTCAACTGTGGAGGTGTCCCAAGAGGAGTTTCGAAAAACGGTGCAGCTTTTGCGCCCGGAGGCTCAGCTTTCGGGCGGGGCGGCGGATTGGCTGGGCAAGGCGGACAGGGACGACAGCGGCAGAGTGCGCAGTGTGAAAATCGGCGGCTCCCAGCTTACGGGTTCGGAGGTGCGAAAGCTTTTTTCCCTGCGCAGCACTGCTTTCAGGATTGAATTTAAAAACGATATTTTCGTTTTTACCGTCAGCGGTTACGGGCACGGCTTGGGGCTGAGCCAATACGGAGCCAATGTTATGGCAAAGGGAGGCTTCAATTATCGGGAGATTTTGGCGCATTATTATCCCCACACCAAGCTGAGCTAGGCGCTTGACAGCGGCGGGAAAAAAATATAAAATTAGGGCAAAATTATCCCCCACGGGAGGCAGACCATGTTCAACATCATAAGATACGCCGAAACCGAAATGCGCAGCATGAGTGAGCTGCCCTTTGGGGCTGTGGACAGCTTGATACTTTCAAAGTTTGCCTACACCCACTTTGAGGGGCTTGTGCCCGGCTTTGAGCCGGGGGGCAAGCCGATTTACATATCCTCGCTCCTAAAGGCGGAGAACTTTGAAGCCATGTTTCGCAACGTCCCTCAGGAGGAGGATTTTCCAAGATTTTTGGTTGCGCTGGCGGCAAGTCCCCGTTTTCGGGACCTGCGGCTCTCCTTCTATGTAAATGAGCTTGACCCGGTTCAGGAAAAGCAATTTTCCGCCGTCACCTTTTTCCTGCCGGGCAACATTAAATATGTGGCGTTTCGGGGCACCGACAACACCCTTGTGGGCTGGAAGGAGGACTTTAACCTTTCCTTCGTCAGCACCATCCCCTCCCAAACCCGGGCGGAGGACTACCTGCAAAGCTTGGCACAGCGGGTTTCGGGAAGAATAATCACAGGCGGTCACTCAAAGGGCGGAAACCTCTCCGTCTATTCCGCGCTGAGAGCGCCGATTGAGCTGCAAAACCGCATAATCGCTGTTTATGACCACGACGGCCCCGGCTTCAAAAAAGAGGTTTTGGACAGTGAGGGCTACAGCAGAATTGAGGGCAAAATCCACAAAACCATTCCCGAATTTTCACTTGTGGGAATGCTGCTTCAGGCACGGACAAATTACACGGTGGTGGAGAGCAGTCGCATTGGTTTGGGACAGCATGAGCCCTTTTCTTGGAAAATCGCCGATGGGGAATTTGTCCCCGCGGAGGAGGTTTCCGGCGGCGCTCAATATGTGAACCGCTCCCTAAAGGATTGGCTTGGGGGCTTGAGCAACGAAAAGCGGGAGCTGTTCGTTGACATTCTTTTCAACATTTTGGACGCCAGCGAGGCGGAAACCTTTGCGGAGCTGTTGAAGGAATGGCAAAAAAACATCGGCGTAATCTTCAACGCCATGCGTGAAACCGACCCTGAAATGAAAAAGTTTGTCTCCCAAACCCTGCGGGAGTTTGGCGTGGTTATGATGCGAAATCTGCGCAAAAAAAACCGCCTACCCGAGGGAGAGGAATAGGCAAAAAGCAAAAAAAGCCCGACGGGAAATTTCCCGCCGGGCTTTTTTTGCGTCAGGGTGACGCGGAGAAGCTAGGTTTGGGCAAATTAACTGATGCCCATGAGCTGAAGCTGCTTTTCGATGAATTCCACAATAAGCCCGATGGTGCCAAGCTCATTTGCGATATCCTTTGTGACAATGATGTTGTACTTGTCCTCCAAGGTCATGATAAGCTCGACCACATCCAAAGAATCAGCGCCCAAATCTTGGATTATGCGGGTTTGGGGGGTGATGCGCTCCGGGGCTATCTCCAGCTGTTTTGCCAGCGTTTTTTGAACAGTTTCAAAAATTGTCATATAATCTCCCGCACAGCGGCCCCATCTGCCGCCTGCTTAAATCAAGTATCTTTGGAGCTTAGTCCTTGGGCTTCTCGCAGGAGACAACCACTCTGCGGTTGGGCTCTGTTCCGGTGGAGCAGGTGGAAACGCCCTCGTAGTTTTGGAGTGCAGTGTGGATAACGTGGCGCTCATAGGAGTTCATGGGCTCCAACGCCATGCTGCGGCGATATTTCAGAGCTTTTTCCGCCATTTTTTCTGCAAGATGGACAAGGGATTCCTCCCGCTTGCTGCGGTAGTTTTCCGCGTCGATGCTGATGTGGACGCGATTTTCGCTGCCGCGATTGACGGCGTAGTTGGTCAGGTGCTGAATGGCGTCCAGGGTTTCGCCACGGCGACCGATGATTGCGCCCATGCCGTCGCCCACAAGGTTAACGGTGATTGAGCCGTCCTCACGAACGCTCATGTCGATGTCCGCCACGGTGCCCATGCGGCTCAGCAGACCCTCAAGGAAGGTCTTGGTTTTTTCCGAAACGTCCTCGGCTTTGGGTTCGTCGGGAATTTCGTAGCTGACCTTAACAAGAGCGGGAGAGGAGCCGATGCCCAAAAACCCGGACTTTGCCCGCTCCAGTATTTCGATAGAGACTTCGTCTCTTTGAAGGTTGAGCTGACGAAGGGCGGAATTAACCGCGTCATCCTCAGTTCTACCTGTCACTTCGATAGAATTCTGCATAGTATATCTCCCATAGTATCAATAAATCGTTGTTTTGGGAACAGCGCCAAATAGGCACATACGCAAATATTGCTCTGCTTGAAAGATGAGCCGGGCTGCCTTTGCGCAGTGGTGCTAAAGGCTAGTCCTTGCTTTTGTCCCGGTTCTCGGAGAGGGGCTTGCCGTTGGCAATGATAACATTGTCGGTGGCGTCCGCTTCAAGGTTTTCGCGGGTGTCGACGTCAAGGTTTTCGGAGGCAAATTCGGCGTCAACAGCGGCGTCGATGTCCGAAAGCTCGGTGGCAAACTTTGTGGCTTCCTCAGCACCCTCGGGGTTCACAAAGCGATCTTCAACGAAAGCTCTGCCTCGGGCATATCTGCGGGTGCCGACTTGAGAGTCGGGAACTTCGTCCGTAAGACCCAAGGCTTCGCGGCGGCGGGCTTTTTCCTTTGCGCGCTCCACGGCAAGTCTTTCTTCGTCTTGAACCTTTTGGACGGTTTGAAGCTTCTTTTTGCTGGTGTTTTTGTTGCGCTCGGTGGAGCCAAGCTCCTTAAGACGTTCGGTTTCCAAACGCTTCTTTTCAAGCTCCGCATCACGCAGCGCCATTTTTTCTCGGCGGACAGCGTCCTCGGCGTCGAAAATCTTGTTGTAGTATTTGTTGAGGATTGCGTCTTGAATGATGGCAAAAAGGCTGTTTGCAATCCAGTAAATGCCCAAAGCGGCGGGCATAACGAAGCAGATGTAAACGGAGGTTAGGGGCATAATGAGCATCATGCCCTTCATGGTGCCCTCAGTTCCGGCGGCGCCGGGGTTTGAGGCGTTGCTGATTTTCATGGAGAAATAGGAAAGCAGAGCCGAAACGATGGGGATGAGGAAAAGCCCAAGGGCGGGACCCCAATCGGCGGCATTGCCCCAATCAACGGTTGTGAAGAAGTTCCAGGAGGGACGAACGCCAAGGTTCATTCCGAGAAAGCTGAAGTCAAGGTCCACAAGCTTGCTGGAAATGTCCTGAAACTGGGGGAAGTTTTGGTGAACAAGGTTTGCGATGGTAAGCTCGGAATAGGCGTCCATTTTTTCGGGGATAGTGTAAAGCCCCATGGAGACAAGCTTGTTTGTGATGGTGGTGACTTGGTCAAGCGTTAGACCCATAAGGCGGGTAAAGGGCTGACGGATAACGCTGTAAAGAGCGATAAGGATGGGGAAGGGGATAAGGGTCCAGATGCAACCCGACATGGGGTTGATTTTTTCCTCGCGGTATAGCTTCGCGACTTCCTCTTGATACTTTTGCTTGTTGCCCTCATGCTTTTTTTCCAGCTCCTTCATAATGGGAGCCAGACGACCGGTGCGCATCATGCTTCGCTTGCTCTTCATTTGGAAGGGCAGCATGATAAGCTTTACCACCAGGGCGAAAAGGATGATTGCAACGCCGTAGTTTGAGAAGATTTCGTACAATGTAAGCAACAGCCACGAAAACGGGTAGGTAACAATGGCAGTAAATGACATTAGGATACTCCTATCAATTACGCCCGGTTAAGGTACCGGGTCATAGAAATCGTGGTCACCTCGATGGAAAGGGTGACACTTTGCAAGTCGTTTAGCGGCAAGCCAAGAGCCCTTTGCCGCTCCGTATTTTTCCACCGCCTCCAAGGCGTATTGGGAGCAGGTTGGTATAAACCTGCAGCAGGGCTTGAAGCAGGGGGAAATGTGGGATCGGTAGAAACGGATTAGTGCCAGCAGAACTGACTTCATGACTTTTCACCGCTTTTTGACGGGTCGGCTAGAATTTCCAAACGGGAGCAGGCGGAAAGAAATGCCTTTTCCAGTTGGGCATAGCCGACGAATTTGCTTTTTACCCGCGCGACCACGACTATATCAAGCCCCACCTGCAGGCGCTGTTCGTTAAGGCGATAGATTTCCCTTAAACGGCGGCGGATGCGGTTGCGGCAAACGGCGTTGCCCACCTTTGTGCTGACAGTGATGCCAAGCTGGTTGAAGGGGCGGTTAACGCGGCGGAAATAGACGACGAGCACGGGGGTCGCGACACTTTTGCCCTTGGAGTACAGACGGCGGAACTCGTGATTTTTTTTCATTGAAACAGAAAATTTCAAGCTTCACATTCCTTTCGTCCGGGCTTTTCGGAACAAACACCTAAAGGGCGGATGTCTCCGCCCTATAAAATCGGTATAATGCGGGTAAATCCGCGTGTCTTGAGAACAAACTTTGAAGCCATGGTTGAGCAATAACTGGGCACTGCGAGACTAATAGGACAGCTTCGCTCTGCACTTTGCGCGGCGACGTGCAAGAACCTTGCGACCGCTCTTGGTGGCCATTCTCTTGCGGAAGCCATGCTCTTTCTGACGATGACGCTTCTTGGGCTGATAGGTACGAACCATTTTCGTACACCTTCCTTTCGTAGTATGCTCAACAACGACAGCCTGTTTTTTCGGAGCCTTAAACGCCCCTTTGTGGGAAGGAAACAGACTTGCCGCAGTAGTTGACAATATAAATTAGCAAAATGGCGGCAAAGATGAAAATACATAAGCGCCACAAAGCCATGTTATTATACAGTATTCAAGATTGCCTTGTCAACAAGTAAATG
>JAVVZC010000066.1:0-6841 GCA_036650755.1 Oscillospiraceae bacterium | reverse complement strand
GCCCTCAGGAAGCACAAAACGCTCCCCCTGACGGGCTTTTTTGTTATCCTGCCCAGCGCCAGCGCGTATGCTTTTACTTGGGCTTTGTAGCGCTCGGCGACATCGTTCAAAGTTTCGGGGCTGACGCTGTCGGTTTTAAAATCAATCACCGTTAGCTGACCCTTTTCCTCGATGCAGCAGTCCACAACGCCTTGGAGCAGCAGCTCGTCCTCCCGCGCCTCGGGGTAAAATTCCTCCGCCGGGCACAGCAGGGAGAAGCGAAATTCCCTCAGCACACTGTCCGCGTTTTTGATGCGCTGACCCGTTTCGGAGGCGAAAAACCGAAGAATTGAGCCGCTGTCAACTGCCCGCGCCTGCCTTTCGGAAAGCTGTCCCAGCGCCACAATTCGGGATATTTCAGCCTTTATTTGCGCTTCGGTTTCGGTTTTTGAATAGTCGATAAATTGCATCACAAGATGGGTCGCGGTGCCCCGCTCCGGGGCGGTCAGCGGGCGCTCCTCCCCGGAAAAATCGGGCATTGCAAAGCAGCGCCTTCGCTCCCGAAGCAGGGGGGCGGCGTCCTCATCCGCCTCCTCCGAGGGCAGCAGGGTCGCCGTCAGCTTTGAGGGCAGGGCAACGCTTTTTTCATAGGGATATCGGAAATGCACAGCCCTGTCAAGCTCCGCCAAAAGCGCCGCGTCCGCCGGCTCCGACGGGGCGGAGGGCGGGGCGAAGTCCGTTTGGAACGTGGCTTCGGCAGGAGCTTCGTCAAGATTGACGGGGTTTATTTTTAGCAAGCCGCCGCTGTCCAAAAGCACCGCCGAGATTAGCCAGTGGGCGGGGGAAGGCATATTGCGCAAAATTTCGGGGCTGATGGGTGAGGAAAGATTTTCCGAAAGCTTGCCGATAAGCAAGGCGGGGTCCTTTGCCGTGGCGGAGATGTAAAGCCGCTCCTTCGCCCTTGTGAGGGCGACATAGAGCACCCGCATTTCCTCGGAAAGCGCCTCGGAGCTAAGCCTTTGGGCAATGGCACGGCGTGCCAAATTTGGGTATTCGATGCCCCGAAGGCTGTCGGTTATTTTTGCGCCCAGCCCAAGGCTTGGGTGGATAAGCACAGGCGCGCGAAGGTCGGAGGTGTTGAAGCGGCGAGAGGTGTTGGCAAGGAAAACCACGGGGAATTCCAGCCCCTTGGACTTGTGGATGCTCATAATGGACACAGCGCCCGCTTTTGCGGAAACGCTTTGCTTCGGCTCCTCGCCCCGCTCCTCCATGCGTTTAAGGTGGGCGAGAAAACGGAAAAGCCCACGATAGCCGTTTTCCTCAAAGCTCCGTGCCAGCTCCAAAAGCCCCATAAGCTTCGCTGTGGCGCCGCCGTCGGGAGCCTTTGCCGCAAACAGGGCGGGCAGCTCCAAGCGGTCATAGACGAAGGCAAGCAGCCCGTGAACGCCAATGTCGCAGGAAAGACTGCGAAGCTCAGCCAAGATTTCCAAAAAGCCGCGGCACTTTTCGCTTTTTGGTGAAAAGCTCTCCAAGGCTGTGAAGAAGTCGTCGTTTTTGTCCTCGGCACGAATTTGGGAAAGCTCATCGGCGGTGAAGCCGAAAATGGGAGAGGAGAGCACCGCTGTCAGCGGAATGTCGTTGTGGGGATTGTCGATGACGGAGAGCAGGGAAAGAATGAGCAGGGTTTCAGGCTCCCTGAAAAACCCGCCGCCCTGCTCCGCAAGAGAGGGCACGCCCGCGTCGCAAAGCGCCTGACGGTAAATTTTGCCCACGGAACCGGGTGAGCGGAGCAAAATCGCAATATCGCTGTATTGGAGAGGGCGCTCCCCGCCGTTTTCGAAAATGGTTTCGCCGGCTGTAACCAACTGCTTGATGTGCCGTGCCACCATTTGCGCCTCCAGCATTTGCATGTCGGGGCGCTCCTCGGCGTCCTCGTCTTGCGGGGTGGCAAGGATGGAAATTTCCGCAATTCCACGGCGGCGGCTTGCCCCATCGGGGACGGAAAGCGCCACGCTGTCATCATAGAGAATTTCGCCCAAGCTTTCGGACATGGTGTTTTTGAAAATGTGGTTGCAGACCGCCAAAATGTTGGGGTCGGAGCGGAAATTTTGTTGGAGCAGAATTTTTACGGGCTTGCCCGGTGTGTCAGAGGGATAGGCGTCAAAGCTCTTGTACTTTTTGAGGAAAATGGAGGGGTCGGCAAGGCGGAAGCGGTAGATGGACTGCTTCACGTCGCCCACCATGAAAAGGTTTGCTTCGTCCTTGGAAACACAGCGGAAAATCAGCTCCTGAACGGCACTGACGTCCTGATATTCGTCCACCATAATCTCCGTAAAGCGCTTTGAAATTTCACGGGCGACCTCTGTTGGCTTGCCACTGCCGGGCTGGCAGAGCAGGCGCACGGCAAAGTGCTCCAAATCCGAAAAATCCAAAAGGTTCAGCCGCCTTTTTTCGGCGGAATAGAGGCTGTCAAAGTCCATGGTCAGCCGAAGCAAGGCACTCATGGCGGGGGTGGTTTTGGAAAGCTCCGAGAGCAGCTTTTCCGAGGGGGCGTCAAAAACGGCGCAGAGGGCGGTCATGGCTTTTTTGCAGCCGTCACGGGTGGAGGTGAAAAGATTTTTCGTCTCCTCAAACTCAAAATTGCGCAGTGCCTTGAGCCTTGGAAAGGGGATGGGCAGCGCTTGCTGAGCGTTGTCCCAGCCCAAGCTGAGCCGCCGCCGCAAATCACGGATGGCATCCATGGTTTCCTGAAGGCTTTCGCCGTAGGCGGCAATCAGGGGGGCGTTTTCCGCTTCGTTGCTGTTGAGGTAAAACCAAAGGTCGTCCAGCCTGTTGGACCAATAGTCAACGCCCGACTTGGCGTTTTCCATCAGCGCCGCGCCCCAAATTGTCTCGTCACAGTCGCCGCAGTGGGAAACGTCCTGAGCTAAAATTTGCTCCTCCGCCCAAGCTTTCGGATAGGCGTGGCTTTGCATTTTGCTGTGTAGCTCCAAAACGGTTTGGGCAAGTCGGGAGTCGTCCCGCCCCGCGCCCACGCTGTCCGCAAGCGCGGAAAAATCCGAGTCGGGGCTGATGTGCTCATAGGCGGCGTCCAAAAGCTTTTCCAGCGCCTTGTCCTTTAATTCGCCGCATTTGTCCTCGTCCCCCACCCGAAAATCCGGGCTTAGCCCCAGCTTAATGCAGTTTTCCCGAAGCAAGCCGGTGCAAAAGCTGTGGATGGTGCCGATTTGCGCCCGATAACAAAGTGTGTTTTGACGGCGGAGCCGACGATTTTCCGGGTCTGCCGCGATGCGGGCGGAAAGCTCCTCCAAAATTCTGCCCCGAAGCTCCGCCGCCGCGGAGCGGGTATAGGTGATGATGAGAAATTCGTTGATGTTTCGGGGCGCTTCTTTGTCGCAAACATAGGACATCAGCCGTTCCGTGAGAACTCGGGTTTTTCCACTGCCTGCCGCGGCGGAAACCAAAACGGAGGAGCCACGGGCGTTAACCGCCGCCTCTTGACCGGGTGTTAATTTGAAGCTGCTCATTTCGTTTCCTCCAATCTTGACCAAAATTCTCCGGGGCTAAGCTTTTCAAGATAGCGACGCTTGTCGCTGCTTTCATCAAAGCGGCAAACACTGCCATAGGGGCAATAGAGACAGGCGTTTTCACCCTGATTTCGAAAGCCGGGGCAAGCTTCGATACTGCCCTCGGAAAGGCTTTTTGAAAGCTCCAAAAGCCTTTTGTCAACGTGGTTGCGAAGGGCGGAAAGCTGCTCTGGGTCTGCAAGGCTGTCAGTTGAATAGCTGCCGTCCTTTTTGAATTTGAGGGGGATATATTTTGGCTCGTCGCTTCGCTCCATGGCACGGAGAGTGTCCTCGTCGTTGAGCAAAAGCCCGCTTCTGCGGAGCTTTTTTGACCTTGCGGCAAGGAGCTCCTCCTCCGAAAGGTCGCCGGGCGCGGAGACAAGAATGTCTCGGGCGGGGACATAGAGCACGCCTGCGGGGACGATTTCACGCCCGTAGCGCTCCCGTCCCTCCCGCTCCAAGGCGAAAAGATAGAGCAGCATTTGCAGTCCACTGCCCTCCCAAACGTCGGAGAGGGAAAAGGTTTTTTTGCCGGTTTTGTAGTCCACAATGCGAAGATAAAGCTTGCCCTCGTGCTCCCAGCCGTCAACTCTGTCGGCGATGCCGTTGATGAAAAGCTCGTTGCTCCCATCAGCGATGCGGAGAGCGGGCAGGGCACTGCCCTCCCTGTCGGAAAAGCTGAGCTCAAAGTCAAGGGGCGCAAAATCCGAAAGGGAAAGCTCCTCCACCATGTCCGTAACCACCCGCCGCACAGGCTGACAAAGCCGACGGAAAAGATAGATGAAGCGGGGGGATTTGTCCGCGAAATTGTGGAGCTTTTCTTCAATGTAAAGCTCTGTGTATTTGTCAACAAGCTGATTTGTAAATTCAGCGTCCACGTTTTTGAAGCCTCGGGTTTTGGAAATTTCACCCGCCGCGTTTTCCAAAACGTAGTGCATGAAGCTGCCCATCTCCGGCGGGTCAAAGCCCGCGGGGCGGCGCTCGTTCAGCTTAAGCCCATAGCGGAGAAAATAGGAAAAACGGCAGGCGGAAAAAGCATCTGCCCGAGAGGGGGAAATGCGAAGCTGACTGCCATAAAGAGCGGAGACGGAAAGAGGGCTGAGCCTTCCCCGCCCCGCTTCGCTTTTTGTTTTAAGCTCACGAAGCTTAGCGTCCACGCCCTCAATAGCGGAAAAATATTGAAGCGCCGTAAGCGAAGCGCTCTCGCCGCCGTGAAGGGCGTTTGCCGCCAGCAAAAAGGCGGGGCGTGGGGCGGAGAGCCTTGCTTTTTGCAGGCTTGGGACTTGAATTTCCAAGTTGAAAAGCAGGCTTGCCCGCTTGATAAGAAAGCCGGGACGTGCCTGTCCGCCGCCGCTGTCAAAGGCGCAAAAGGAGAGATAAAGGGTTTCGGAGGGCAGGGAAATGCAGTTGTAAATCAGGGAAAGCTCCCTTGAAAGCTCGTCCGCGCCGCCGCCCAAGGGGATGCCCAAGGCGGAAAGCTCGTCCCGCTCCTCGGTGGAAAAAATGCCACTGCTTTCGGAAATTCGGGGCAGTCTCTCGTCCCCCGCGCCCAAAACGATAAGGTGCTTTATGTGGCGGCGGCGCATTCTGTCCATGTCGCCCGCCGAAACGCTGTCAAGGGAGACGGGGATGGCGGCGACCTCGTATTGGGAAAGAGTTTGGAGGAAAAGCTTTGAAAATTCCTCACGGCTTTGGGGAAAATCGCCCAAAAGCGCCGCATATTGCTCCAATGCCTTCAAAATAATGCCCCAAAGCTGCTCATATTCGGCGGCAAGAAGGGGGCGACCCATGGCGTCCAAGACCTTTGCCCGTGCCTCCAAGGTTTGGGGGAGCTGAATTTCCAAAAGGAAATCCGAAAGCGCCTTTGCCTGCTCCGTGGCGGTTTTTGCCGCCGTGCCGGCTTGGGAAAGGTGCTCAAGTGGGGCGACAAGCTGACGGCGCAGGGCGTCAATTTTTTCCAAGCGGGCGGTGGACGCCTCGTCAAAGGCTTTGCCGAAGCCCAAGGGATGCTGTTGCCAAGCCGTTTTTTTCGTCCATGTATAGCCCTTTATGCCCCAGAGCAGAGCATAGCTTTCAAGGCTGTCCCGATCCTCCTGCTCCATTGGGAGCAGCCCGGTTTTAAGGTAGTCCAAAACCGCGTCCAAGTCCCAGCCGCCAAGGATAATTTCGAAGGCGGAGGCGATGAGCGCGGGAGCGGGTTTTTGCAAAATGCTGACCCGACGCGCCACAAAAAGCGGGATGTCATATTGCTGAAAAACATGCTCCAAGGTGGCGGCATAGTCGTCAAAGCCCCGCACAGCGATTGCAAGGTCACGCCAGCGGCAGCCGGTTTTTTGAACCAGCTCCAAGCAGCGGGCGGCGGCAAGCTCGCACTCGTCCCGAGGGCTGTCGGCACGGACAAGGCTGATGCAGTCACCGGTGTTTTCAAAGCTTTCGGAGGTGTAGGCGTAAAGCTTTTCTTCAAAAATTGTCAGCGCCGCCGGCTTGTCCGAGACGGAGGGAGTGCAGCTGACCTCCGCTTCAAGCCCCAGCTCCTTGGCTGTGCGAAGCAGAGCGAGAGCGGCGTTGCGGGAGGGCTCAAAGTGCTCGCTGCTGCCATCAAGCCCGTCGCAGGTAAGGCAGACGGTGAGCGCCACCCCGGTCCGCAAAATCGCCCTTAAAACCCGCATTTCAAGCCCCGTAAAGTCGCCGAAGCCGTCTATGTAGATGTGACTTGCGTGGGCAAGACTGCTGTTTCCCAGCCCATCGGCAAGTCGGCTCAGCCTGTCGGCGGGGTCGGCGTGACCTCTTGCCAAAACGGCGTCGTAGGCTTCCATGCAAAGTGAGAGGTCGGCAAGCTTTTCGCCAAGACCGCCCTCGGCTTTTTCCGTGGCGTCACGGAGGTTTTCGGCGGAAATTCCCGCGCCCTTAAGCTCCGAAACCGCCTGAAGCAGGTGAAGCTGCAGCTCCGCCTTTCGGGGAGCCGCGGCATAAACCCCAAGCCGAGAGGCGATTTGCCCCGTGGCGATGGACATGCAAAGCAGGCGTCCGCCCTTGTCCAAGGCGGTTTTGCCGCCGTTTCCCGTCTCCTGAGCCACTCGGACGGCAAGTCGGGAAAAGCTGAAAACCTCGGCGTAAAGGGAGAGACTGTCCCCGCAAACGGCGCAAAGCTCCCGCTCTGCCTCGTGGCTGTACTGCTCGGGCACAATGAGAAAATTGCCCGGGGTTTTCTCCGCGACACTGCGGCGGATTTCATCGGTGATAAGCCCGGTTTTGCCGCTGCCGGCGGCACCGAGGATTAGCTTTAGCATGGTGGG
>JAVVZC010000065.1:0-6963 GCA_036650755.1 Oscillospiraceae bacterium | reverse complement strand
TTCACCGGGATGCCCTCCGCCCAAAGGTACTCGCCGTCTCCGCAGGAGCGAAGAAAGCTAAAGCTTGAGGTTTGAGTCACCAGGGGTCGGCTATCGCTGCAAACCGAATATCCGCCGGCAAAATCGCACATCGCAAAAAGCAGTCCGCCATGGACAATGCCTTGGGGATTTAGGCTGTCGCTTGTCAGCTTCGCCCGACATGAGGCGTAGTTTTCCCGAACCTCGGTCAAAACGATACCGTTGTGCATGTTAAAGTCGGGAATTTCATTAACGTAATCGATCATTCTCTGTAAGTTTTCCATTTGTCCTCCGGCGCGCGTTTTCGGCGCGAAAAAATACTCCTGTTCAAAATGCGAACAGGAGTATTCTAACACCTAAATCATATTTTTAATAGCCCCATTCGAAACTATCCCGCTTTTTTCAGCACTATTTTTCCATCCTCGACGGTGGCTGACGCGGTATCGCCGGATTTTAGGCTGCCATCCAGCAGCTCCTCGGCGGCGGCGTCCTCGATTTTTGCCTGAATTACACGGCGAAGGGGACGTGCGCCGTAAACCGGGTCAAAGCCCTCATCGGCGATTTTGTCCAGCGCTTCCTCGGTGGTTTCAAGGGTGACGCCCAGCTTCAAAAGCCGCTCCGAAACTGTTTTGAGCATGTTTTTCGTGATTTCCTTAATGTTTTCACGGCTGAGCTGGTGGAAAACAATTGTGTCGTCAATGCGGTTCAAAAACTCGGGACGGAAGGTCTTTTTCAGGTCGCCCATAACGAGACTTCGGATTTCGTCAATGTTTTTGATGCCGTCGTTTTTGCTTTCCTTGCCGGAAAAGCCGAAGGGTGTGTGGCTGTCCGTGATGTTTTTCGCGCCGATATTTGAGGTCATTACGATGATGGTGTTTTTAAAATCCACCCGCCGCCCTTGGGAATCGGTCAGAATGCCGTCGTCCATAATTTGCAGCATGATGTTAAAAACGTCCTCGTGCGCCTTCTCGATTTCGTCGAAAAGAATGACGGAATAGGGCTTGCGCCGCACCTTTTCCGTAAGCTGACCGCCATCGTCAAAGCCCACATAGCCGGGGGGTGAGCCGATTAGCTTGCTGACCGTGTGCTTTTCCATATATTCGGACATGTCCACCCGAAGCATGGCGTTTTCGTCGCCGAAAACCGCCTCGGCAAGCGCCTTGCAAAGCTCGGTTTTGCCAACGCCTGTGGGTCCAAGGAACAAAAAGCTGCCAATGGGGCGCTTTGGGTCCTTCAGCCCCACTCTGCCACGGCGGATGGCTCTTGAAACCGCGGAAACCGCCTCGTTTTGACCGATAACCCGCCTGTGAAGAATGTCCTCCATGTGGAGCAGGCGCTCACTTTCGCTTTGGGTAAGGCTGGTTACGGGCACGCCCGTCCAACCGGAAACCACCTCGGCAATGTCCTCCTCGGTGACGCATTTGTGGCTTGTTGCCCGCTTGTCGTCCCAGTTTTTCCGCGCCGCTTCAAGCTTTTCCCGAAGCTCCCGCTCCCTGTCCCGAAGCTTTGCCGCCTCCTCAAAGTCCTGTGCCTTAATGGCTGACTCCTTGTCGGAAGCCAAGGCGTTGATGCTGTTTTCAAGCTCCTTCAAATCGTTGGGCGGCGTCAGGGTTTTCATGCGAACTCGGGAGGACGCCTCGTCCATAAGGTCAATCGCCTTGTCGGGCAAAAATCGGTCGCTGATGTAGCGTGCCGACATGGTGACGGCGGCTTTTATGGCTTCGTCCGTTATTTTAAGGTTGTGGTGCGCCTCATATTTATCCCTCAGCCCCATGATGATTTCAACGCTCTCCTCCTCGGAGGGCTCGTTCACGGTTACGGGCTGGAAGCGGCGCTCCAAGGCGGCGTCCTTTTCGATGTATTTGCGGTATTCGTTCAAGGTTGTGGCGCCGATTACCTGAATTTCGCCCCGTCCAAGGGCGGGCTTTATGATGTTTGCGGCGTCAATTGCGCCCTCGGCGGCGCCGGCGCCGATAATTGTGTGAAGCTCGTCGATGAAAAGCACCACATCTCCGGCTTTTTGGGCTTCCTTAAGCACTGCCTTAATCCGCTCCTCAAAGTCGCCACGATATTTTGTGCCTGCCAGCATTCCCGTTAAATCAAGGGAAATTATCCGCTTGTCACGCAAATCCTCGGGCACGTCGCCCGCGTTCACCATCTGAGCCAAGCCCTCGGCGATTGCGGTTTTGCCAACTCCCGGCTCGCCAATCAGCACCGGGTTATTTTTTGTGCGGCGGGAGAGAATTTGGATAACCCGTGAAATTTCACGGCTGCGCCCGATAACCGGGTCAAGCTGACCGCTCTCCGCCATTGCGGTAAGGTCGCGGCTGTATTGGTCAAGGGTTTTCGTATCGCTGCGTTTTCCGTTTCGGGTGGCTGTTGCCGCTGTGGCGGAGGCGGGTCTTGCCCTGTAATCCGCCGCCTTGAAAATATTTAGAATGTCGGTGTAAAGCTTGTTGCTGTCCGCGCCCGTTGAGGCGATTAGCCTTGAGGCGGCGCTCTCCGGCTCCCGAAGAATGCCCATCAAAAGATGCTCCGTGCCGATATAGCTGTGCCCCAAGCGCCCGGCGTCGATGATTGCAAGCTCAATAACCCGCTTTGCCCCGGGGGTCAGCCCCTGGGCGGGAATTCCGGCGGTACCCTTGCCGACAAATTGCTCAACAAGCTCCGTAATGAGGGCGTCATCAAGCCCGTTGTCCTTTAAAATTTTGGCTCCCAGCCCCTCACCCTCTCGGGCAATGCCCAAAAGCAGGTGCTCTGTGCCCACATAGCTGTGACCCATGGCTTGAGCCGCTTCCTGTGCCTGTTCAAGGGCAAGCTTTGCCCTCTCCGTAAATCTATCTTGATTTCGCAAATTCATTCCTCCTTACGAAACAGGGCAATATCCCGCAAAGCTTTTTGTGGGATTGCGCGGTATTGCCCTTTGTTTGTTGCTGCTCTATATTGGATTATTTCTCCAAACCTCTGATTTTATCCCGAAGCTCCGCCGCTTTTTCAAATTCTTCGGCGTTTACGGCGCTTTTCAGTTGATGCTTCAAGGCGGAAAGCTCCCGCTTCGCGCGGAAAACCTCGCCCGCGTCCTTGGGTATATTATGGTCGTTTTTCTCCTGAGATTTTGTCGCTTCTTGGGGCTGCTCACAGCTTTGCTCTCTTGGCGGCATCAGGGCGGCAAAAAGGTCGCCGCCAAAGGGCTCGCCCCAAAAGCCGTTTGTGATTGCGCCGAAGGGCTCACGCATAAAGTCGCTCATCAGCCCGCCCATGGTGCTGCCGAAAAGACCGCTGAACATTCTTGGGCGATAGGAGAGCATGTCGCCAAAGCCCTCTGCCTTGGCACATTCGGTGCAGAAATGCACCTCGGTTTTTTCACCGTTAATATTTGACTGATAGTGGAAGGTTGCTTCGTTTCCGCATTTTTCACATTTCATAGTAATAACCTCCAAAAAAATATAAATTTATTTATGCAAGCAGACTGACCAGCAGCTGCTTTGCGATGGATGCTCGAAGAATATCCCGATGCTGGGGAGAGACGGGACGCAGGGCAGGGTCGCCGATTGCCGTCAAAATAAGTGAGGCAGAGCTTTTGTCCAAGGCGTCGGCGTAGAGCAGATTTGAAACAAATGCCGCCGCCGTGTGCAGGTCAAGACTGTCACCGATTGAATTTACCGTGTCCATAATGAGCCGCCGTGGGCTTTCCTGAACTCTTGTAATGCGGATATAGCCTCCGCCGCCCCGACGGGACTCCACAATATATCCGTGCTCCGGGGAAAATCTTGTGGATATCACATAGTTTATTTGACTGGGTACGCAGGAAAATTTCTCTGCAAGAGTGGCGCGCTGCAGCTCCGCCATTCCTCCCGCGCTCTCCAGCGCGTCAATTATAAAGCTTGCAATTAAATCACTTGTTGCCATGCCGTCACCTCGTTGTTTTTATATGTCTGTCTGACTTTGACTAACCTTGACCTTTGATTATTATAATAGTCAGTAATGGTCAAAAACGCAAATATCAATTTGACTAATGCTGACCAATGGCTTTTAACTATATAAAACTATCTCACTCGCCCTATGGATATCTGCGTTTTTCGCAAATTATCGACGTTTTTCATAAATTTGATATTAGATTAAGAAAATTCTTGCAAATAAAAATGAATATGTTATAATGCGTAAGAGATTATCATTACAATCAAGGAGGCTATCAAAATGGCTTTTACCATCCTAAGCGACTGCATTTCTTGCGGTTCCTGCGCAGATGCTTGCCCGTCCGGTGCAATTACCTTGGGCGACTCTCAATATGAGATCAACCAGGACACCTGCATTTCCTGCGGCGCCTGCATCGACACCTGCCCCACAGGTGCAATTGTCGAAAATTAAGACGGCATTTTTCAAAGGGCTTGTGGCAAGGCGTTTGTTTTGCGACAGGCCCTTTGATTTTTTTATCCCCTTTTGTGCTTGGGAGGGCTGAGGAATGGAACAATTTGAGGCACTTTGGCGGGGCGGCCCCCGATTTTTACAGACCGAGGACTGCTTCAAGCTTTCCACGGATTCGGTTTTACTTGCAGATTTCGCAAATAGCGCCCGTGCCCGCAATTGTCTGGATTTGGGCAGCGGTGCGGGCGTTTTAAGCGTTTTGCTGGCTTTCCTAAACCCAAAGCTTGAAATTTGCGGCATTGAGCTTCAAGAGAGCTTTGCGGAGCTTTCCAAAAAAAACCTAGCGGAAAACGGCATGGACAAAAGGTCAAAAATAATTTGCGGCGACCTGCGTGAGCACTCAAGCCTCCTGCCCGTTGGCACCTTCGATTTAGTTGTGGCGAACCCGCCCTACTTTAAACAAATGGCGGGCGCAAGCCCTAATCTGGATTTTCGTGCCGCCGCCCGTGAGGAAAAGTTTTGCACACTTTCCGACCTTTGCGCCGCCGCGAAATGGGCGCTGCGCTGGGGCGGAGATTTTGCGCTGGTACACAAGCCGGAGCGGCTTTCAGAGGTTTTTGTCGCCCTTTCCCTTGCGGGGCTTGAACCAAAGCGCCTGCGTTTGGTGCAAAGCCGCAGCTTTTCTCCCCCCTCACTTGTTCTGATTGAGGCACGCCGTGGCGGGGCACAGGGGCTGAAAATTTTGCCGCCACTCATTTTAAATAACGATAACGGAACAAATTCCGCCGAAATGCAGCGGATTTATCATATTGGCGAAGGAGAAACAAATCTATGAGCGGAACCCTATATTTAGTTGCAACGCCCATCGGCAATTTGGGCGATTTTTCACCCCGAGCCGTGGAAACCCTGCAAAACGCGGACTTTATCGCGGCGGAGGACACCCGTGTTACCATGAAGCTCCTCAACTATTTTGGCATCAAAAAGCCGCTTATCAGCTATTTTGAGCACAACCGTGTTTACAGCGGCGAGAAAATTTTGCAAAGACTTATAAACGGCGAAAATGTCGCCCTTGTTTCCGACGCGGGCATGCCCGCCATCAGCGACCCCGGCGAGGATTTGGTTCGGCTTTGCGGAGAGGCGAATGTAAAGGTTTGCTGTGTTCCCGGGCCCTGCGCCCTTGTTTCCGCCTTGGCGGTCAGCGGGCTTTCCACCCAGCGCTTCACCTTTGAGGGCTTTTTGAGCACCTCCAACAAAAGCCGTGCCCAGCACCTTGAAAGCCTTAAAAACGAGCAGCGCACAATGGTGATTTATGAAGCGCCCCACAAGCTTATGCTCACCCTTTCCGACCTGCGCGAAACCTTTGGCGGCGAGCGAAAAATCAGCCTTTGCCGTGAAATCACAAAGCTTTATGAGGAAACCCTGCGCACAACAATCGACGGCGCCATCGCCCACTTTAGCGAAACTCCGCCCAAGGGCGAATTCGTTTTGGTCATCGCCGGCGCTCCCGAGGACGACATGCCAAAGCTTAGCCTTCCCCAAGCCTTGGAGCTTGTCGCCGCCTATCGTGAGGAGGGAAAATCCCTGAAGGATGCCGCAAAGCTTGCCGCGGCGGACAGCGGCTACTCAAAAAACGAGCTGTATGCGGCAGCGCTTG
Source organism: Oscillospiraceae bacterium (assembly GCA_036650755.1). Taxonomy (GTDB): domain Bacteria; phylum Bacillota; class Clostridia; order Oscillospirales; family Oscillospiraceae; genus UBA2658. Next base: position 926 of record JAVVZC010000065.1, on the reverse strand, counting down.
GCAATTAGGATTTTTTGGGCGTCTCCCCTGCCCCAAGCCGAAGTTTTACTCAGGGAAAAATCTGTATCTTTTTTCCGCTTTCGGGTTTATAATCGGCTCAGATAGATTTTGCAGCCTCCGAACACCGACCAAGCCCGGGTTCCACTGCAAGCCTGTATCCGACAAAAAAATAATCAAACGGATGAATGGAGGTTCAGCTTAAAAATGAAAATATCAAAACTACGCTGCGTTTATTTTAGCGCAACCGGCTCCACCAGAGCCGTGCTCACAGCCATTGCGGAGGGTTTTCCCCTGCTGAGCGAGGAAATCGACATCACCAACTTCTCCGAAAGAGAAAAGAGCTACCAATTCACCTCGGATGAGCTGGTGGTTTTCGGAATTCCCGTCTATGGCGGCAGAATTCCCGTCCCCGCTGCCGAAAGTCTGAAAAAAATGCGCGGCAGTCAGACCCCCGCCGTTCTCGTTGCAGTCTACGGCAATCGGGAATTTGACGACGCTCTTTTGGAGCTGAAAAACATCACTGAGGAAAACGGCTTCACCACCGTCGCCGCCGCGGCTTTTATTGCGGAGCACTCGGTCATGCACTCCGTTGCCGCCGGCAGACCCGACGCCGAGGACGAAGCAAAAATTCACGCCTTTGCCGCCCAAGCTTGGGCAAAGCTTCAGGCAACGGAATCCGCCGCTGCCCTTCCCGCCCTTAAGCTTCGGGGCAATTTCCCCTATGTGGAATTTGGCGGAATTCCCCTCAAACCCCACGCCACCAAGGCATGCACAGGCTGCGGCGTCTGCGCCATCAATTGCCCCATGGGCGCAATACCCGCCGGCAATCCCCGCCGAACCGATAAAAATCTTTGCATTTCCTGTATGCGCTGCATGGATATTTGTCCGCAAAACGCAAGGCGTCTTAATCGGCTGATGCTGGCGGC
>JAVVZC010000064.1:0-7164 GCA_036650755.1 Oscillospiraceae bacterium | reverse complement strand
TTTTCCATGCTGTGGTTTATTCTTTTCCGTCAAGCAATTCCTTCTGCTTAACAAGGCTTTCATACTTCGCCTTTGCGTTTTCCTCTGCTTTTACGAAAAGCTTTTCCGCCCTATCCGGGAAGCTTAGGGGCAGTGAGGAGTAGCGAACCTCATTCATAATGAAGTCGCGATAGCTGGCTGTGGGTGCCTTGCTGTCCACAGAAAGGGGCTTTTCAAGACGGGGGTCATAGCGGAAGTTGTTCCAATAACCCGCTTCGATTGCCTGCTTTTCGGTGGTCATGGAGCGACCCATGCCGTTTTTGTTGCCGTGGTTGATGCAGGGAGCGTAGGCGATGATGAGTGAAGGTCCGTCATAGCTTTCCGCCTCGATAAGCGCTTTCAGGGTTTGCTGATAGTTTGCGCCCATGCAGACCTGCGCAACATAAATATAACCGTAGGAGATGGCGATTTGAGCCAAGTCTTTTTTCTTGACAGTCTTGCCCGCCGCGGCAAACTGGGCAACAGCGCCTGTGGGCGTTGCCTTTGAAGCCTGTCCGCCGGTGTTTGAATAGACCTCGGTGTCAAAGACCATGATGTTGATATTTTCGCCGGTGGCAAGCACGTGGTCAAGTCCGCCGTAGCCGATGTCGTATGCCCAGCCGTCTCCGCCGAAAACCCAGAAGGAGGGCTTCATCAGAAGCTCGCTGTGGGCGATAACGGTTTTGGCGGCAGCGCTTGTGTTGTTGCGGCAAAGCTCCAAAAGCTCATTGCCCGCGATTTTTCCTGCTGTGGGATCCTCTTTTGCGGCAAGCCACTTTGCGGCGGCGGCGCTGCAAGCGCCCTCGGCGGCAAGTGCCTCGGCGGCGGAAACAAGAGCGGCGCGGCGCTGCTTAACAGCGTTTAGCATGCCCAAGCCGAATTCCGCGTTGTCCTCAAACAGGGAGTTTGCCCAAGCGGGGCCACGACCCTCGGAGTTTGTGGTGTAGGGGAAGCTGGGAGCGGAGCCGCCCCAAATGGAGCTACAGCCCGTGGCGTTTGCGATGTACATACGCTCACCGAAAAGCTGAGTTGCAAGCTTTGCATAGGGAGTTTCGCCGCAGCCGGCGCAAGCGCCGGAGAATTCAAGCAGAGGAGTTTTGAACTGGGAGCCCTTGATGGTGTCGGCGGCAAAGGGAACGTCCTTCTCGCCGATGTTTTTGTAGGCGTAATCGTAAATCTTTTGCTCCGCGTGTCTTTCCGCGAGAGGTGCCATAACGAGAGCCTTCTCCTTGGAGGGGCAAACGTTGATGCAGCTTCCGCAGCCTGTGCAGTCAAGAACGCTGGAAATCATGGCGAACTGATAATCCTCACAGCCCTTGCCCTTCATCTGAACGGTTTTTGTGCCCTCGGGAACATTCTTAAGTTCCTCCGCCGTGAACACGAAGGGGCGAATAACGCCGTGGGGGCAAACAAAGGCGCACTGGTTGCACTGGAGGCAGTTTTCGGCAATCCACTGGGGAACGTCCACCGCGATGCCACGCTTTTCGAAGGCGGCGGTGCCGGCGGGCATGGTGCCGTTTGCGATGCCCATAAATGCGGAAACAGGCAAATCATCGCCGCGCATGGCGTTGATGGGTGTAAGGATGTCCTGAGCAAATTTCAAAGCGCTGTCGGGGCCGCCATAGATGGGAGCTTTTTTAAGGTCGGCAGTGGGGTTCGCCCAATCGGCGGGAACCACAAGCTCGTGAACCTTGGAGTCGCCGGCGTCAACGGCTTCGATGTTCATGTTGACGATTTTTTCGCCCTTGCGGCCATAGGTGGTGCGGATTGCGTCCTTCATGAAGCGGATAGCGTCCTCGGCAGGCAAAATTTTTGCAAGCTTGAAGAAGGCAGCCTGTAAAACGGCGTTGGTTCTGTTGCCCAAGCCAATTTCACGGGCGATGGCAATAGCGTCGATGGTGTAGACGTGGACGTTGTTTTCAGCGATATATTTCTTTGCGGCAGCGGGCAGGTGCTCGCCCAGCTCAGCAATGTCGTAGGAGCAGTTGATAAGGAATGCGCCGCCGGGCTTAACGTCCTGTGCCATGTGGTATTTTTCAAGGTAGGAGGGGTTGTGGCAGGCGACAAAGTCCGCCTTGGAGACGTAGTAGGTGGATTTGATGGCGCTCTTTCCGAAGCGGAGATGGCTGATTGTGATGCCGCCGGATTTTTTGGAGTCATACTGGAAGTATGCCTGAGCGTTAAGGTCGGTGTGGTCACCGATGATTTTGATGGAGTTTTTGTTGGCGCCCACGGTGCCGTCGGAGCCAAGTCCCCAGAACTTGCAGGAGATGATGTCGGCAGGTGTGGTGTCAGGCTCCTCGGTGATGGGGATGGAAAGGTTTGTAACGTCGTCCACAATGCCGATGGTGAAGCCGTTTTTGGGCTTATCGGATTGGATGTTGCGGAAGGCGGAGATGATGGAGCCGGGTGTAACGTCCTTGGAGGAAAGCCCGTAGCGTCCGCCGAAAACGGGGACAGAGCGGAATTCACTGTTTGAAAGGGCGGTAACGATGTCAAGGTAAAGAGGCTCGCCGGGAGCGCCGGGCTCCTTGGAGCGATCCAAAACAGCAATTGATTTGACGGTTTTCGGGAGCACCGCCAGCAGGTGGGAAACGGAGAAGGGGCGGTAGAGGTGAACCTTGATAAGTCCAACCTTTTCACCCTTTGCGTTAAGGTAATCAACAACCTCCTCGGTTGCTTCGCAAACGCTGCCCATGGCGATGATGACATGAGTAGCGTCGGCAGCGCCGTAGTAGTTGAAGGGCTTGTAGTCGGTGCCGATGCGGGCGTTAACTTCATTCATGTAGTGCTCAACGGCTTGGGGAATGGCGTCGTAGCGGCCGTTTGAAGCCTCACGGGTTTGGAAGAAAACGTCGCCGTTTTGAGCGGAGCCGCGGAGGGTGGGGTTCGCGGGGCTGTTTGCGTTTTTGCGGAAGTTGGCAATGGCGTCAAAATCGGTCATTTCGGCAAGCTCGTCATAATCCCAAACAGCAACCTTTTGCATCTCGTGGGAGGTGCGGAAGCCGTCGAAGAAATGGATGAAGGGCATGCTGGAGTGGATGGCGGCAAGATGGGCAACAGCGCCCAAATCCATAGCCTCTTGGGGGCTGTTTGAGGCAAGCATGGCAAGCCCGGTTTGACGGCAGGCATAAACGTCGGAATGGTCGCCAAAAATGGAAAGCGCGTGGGTTGCAAGTGTTCTTGCCGAAACGTGGAAAACGGCGGGAAGCATTTCGCCGGCAATTTTGTAGAGGTTAGGAATCATAAGGAGCAAGCCTTGGGACGCGGTGTAGGTGGTTGTGAGAGCACCGGCGACCAAGCTTCCGTGAACTGCGCCCGCGGCGCCGCCCTCAGATTGCATTTCAACAACATTGACGGTTTGACCGAAAATGTTTTTCTGTCCCGCGGCTGCCCACTTATCAACATACTCCGCCATAGTTGAGGACGGTGTGATGGGATAAATTGCGGCAACCTCCGAGAAGGCATAAGATACGTGTGCGGCAGCAGTGTTGCCGTCCATTGTTTTAAGCTTTCTTGCCATGATTGTCATCTCCTAATATTATATTAAGGAACTGTCCTTGCTTAATTTTATAAAGCAAGCCTAAACCTTGCCATGATACTATTATAGTACCAAAACCGGCTACTGTCACTCATTTTATCATGCTGCCCCAAACTTGTAAATTATAATAATATACAGTCCTTTCAGGGCTTAGAGTGCCGTTTTGGCTTTAAGCAATAAAGCTAATATATCAGATGTTTGTAACGTTTGTCAAGGCACTGTTTGCAGAGAAGAAAAATTTCCTTGTACTTTTGGGTCGTTTGGGTTATAATTACTAAATGCCTTGAAGCAGATTAGGATGCCGTGAAAGGGTTTTCCCTCCTGCGCTCAGGCAAAATTCCCATTTTTGAAAGGGGCTGACATCATGGTAAGGATCGAAAACGAGCTTGGAATAATCAGCATCACAAGCGAGGTGTTTACCAACATTGCCGGAGATGCCGCCGCAAATTGCTTTGGTGTAAAGGGCATGGGCGCGCGCTCCAAAACAGACGGTCTTGTCCATCTGCTCCGCCGTGAATCAATGTCCCGTGGCGTTGGCGTTAGCTTCAACGACGACGGCAGCGTTTCCATCGCGCTCCACATTGTTGTGGATCACGGTGTCAACATCAAAATTCTTGCGGGCAGCATCATGAACGAAGTAAGCTATAAGGTCGGCAAAGCAACCGGTGTTCCGGTATCCCGGGTTGACATCTACATCGACTCGATGCTGGTCAACTAAACCGAAACAACAACTTGCAAATTTTTCTTCTCGCGGAGGTGCTTTAATATTGAGAGAAACAATTGACAGCGCAACATTCACCAACATGCTTCTGTGCGCTGCAGCTGCCTTGGAAGTTAACAAGGAGCACATAAACGAACTAAACGTATTTCCCGTCCCCGATGGCGACACGGGCACAAATATGAGCATGACAATGGCAGCAGGCGCGCTTGAGCTTCGCCGCAAAAATCCCCAAGGCGTGGGTGAGGTTGCAAAATGCGCCGCCACCGCCCTTCTTCGTGGAGCCCGGGGAAACTCCGGCGTTATCCTCTCCCTTCTGTTTCGCGGTCTATCAAAAATCCTTAAGGGCAAAGAAACCTGCGACGCCTACGACTTCGCTCTCGCAATGACCGAGGGCGTTGAAGCCGCCTACAACGCCGTTATGAAGCCCGCCGAGGGCACCATCCTCACAGTCTCCCGCATGGCAGCCGCCTCCGCCTCCGATTTTGCGGAAACAGGCAACGACATGGAGCTGCTAATCTCCTGCGCTCTCGAAACCGCCAAAGACGCTCTCACCGAAACCGTCAACCAAAACCCGGTCCTAAAAAAAGCGGGTGTTGTTGACGCGGGCGGAAAAGGCTATGTAGTCATCCTCGAAGCAATGCTCGCCTCCATGCGTGGCGAAATGACCCCCGATGCCTACGAAATTCCAGTCTCAAAGCCCGCCCCCAACTCCGATGACGAGGGTCACACCGACTTTGCGGATTTCGACACCGGTGCCTATGACTTCGACACCGTTTTCATCGTCCGCCGCACAAACGACCTCTCCCTCGAACCCCTAAAAACCTATCTCTCCTCCATCGGCGACTGTCTCGTTATCAACGCCGACGAGGAAATTTTCAAGGTTCACGTCCACACAAACATCCCCGGAGACGCCCTTACAGAGGCTCAAAAATACGGCTCTCTGGACACCGCAAAAATCGAAAACATGCGCCTACAGCACGACGAGCTTGTGGCTGCAGCCGCTGCCGCGCCCCCCGCTCCCGCCGCCCCGGAAAAAGACTTCGGCACCGTTGTTGTCTGCGCCGGTGATGGCATTGCGGAGCTGTTTGCGGAGCTGGGTGCCGACCAAATCGTAACCGGCGGTCAAACCATGAACCCCTCCACGGAGGACATTCTCCTTGCCATCGAAGCCACCCCCGCCTCCACCGTTTTTGTGTTCCCCAACAACAAAAACATCATCATGGCGGCGGAGCAGTGCATCCCTCTCAGCAACAAAAAAGTTGTTGTTGTCCCCACAAAAACCATTCCTCAGGGCGTTTCAGCAATGCTCAACATGGATACATACTCCCAAACGGAGGATGAACTCCTTGAAATCGCCGCCGAAGCCATCAGTAGCGTCCACACCGCTCTTGTCACCTATGCGGCGCGGGACTCCGACTTTGACGGCTACGAAATCAAAGCCGGCGAATATCTGGGTCTTTTGGACGGTGCCCTTTTGGGCAGCAGCCCGGAAATCTCAGACCTCATCACAAAGCTTTCCGAAGCGCTGGACACCCTAAACCCCGAATTCATCACCATCTACTACGGTGAAGACGTGGAAGCCGAAGCCGCGGGCTCTGTCCGTGACCTTCTCTCCGACCGTCGCCCCGACGCCGAGCTCTCCGTTATAGCCGGTGGTCAGCCCGTCTACTACTACATCATCTCCGCCGAATAGGCATAACTTCTCCGCCGCCGCGGCAAAAAAAGCACCCTTGCTTCCACAAAAAGCGAGGGTGCCCTTTTTTTGCCCAAAGCTCAATATAAAAAAAGCCGCCGCTCCGACGGAGAGGGAAGCCCCCCAACTTTCAGTTGGTGAAGCCCTCCCCTGTTCCCGTGGAAGCGGCAGTAAAATGCTCGATGTAACAGCAGTATGTGTTCCTTAAGTGTGTTTTATGCAAGTGAATATGCCCAAAGGTTTCGAATTTGAGGTTCAAGGGTTTTGAAGTACCAGCCCTCGGCACTGCGTTTGGGGCTGTTGGGGTCGTTCACCAAAAACATTCCGTTTTCGTAGCCCCGAATGACAATAAAATGCCCCTCGTCCGTAAAGTCACCCTTGCCCAAATTTGCGATAATAGGGTGCCCTGCCTCAAGCTCCGCAATCATGGTTTCCTCCCAAAGAGGAACCTCAGTGGCGGAAAGCCCAAGCTTTTCAGCGCCCGCCGTCATCAGCGCCCAAGAGGAGCCGCTGCCGTCAACGTAATAGCCGTTTTTTTCGCTAAAGGCGGCAACCGCGGCGGGGGACTTGTCCCTATCCCCGGAAAGCCCTGCAAGAACCATTGAAAGGCAGGTGGGTCCACAGCCCGTCACGCCCAAAACGCAGGAGCCGTATTGAACGTAGCCCCAACGCTCATCCCATTGCAAAAGCAGTGGAATTTCGCCGCCCACCTCGTTTTCGTTCAGGCTTTCAACTCTGTCATTATTCTGATTTCGTGGGTAATCCAAAACGAATTCCCTTGCCTCCGAGTTTTTGACAAGCAGCTTCAACAAGGGCTCCGGGAAGGCGTCCATGTTGTCCGCAACCGCCAAAACTCGGCTGTCCTCTCGGGCAAGAGCCGCAATGGCTTTGGAAACCTCGTCGTCACCGGTGCCGAAGGCGGCGGGCGTTGCCACGATTTCTCCGCCCCCCGGCAGCCAGTCGCTGTGCTCCCCGGAGCGAAGCTCCAGTAGTGTTTTTGCCGCGAAGAACATGCAAATTCCGCAGACAAGGAAAATAATAAGCTTTAAAAACCATCCCGATTTCTTTTTAGCTTTGGTGTGAGCTGTCATATTTGGTTCCGCCTCTCATCTGTCTATAAGCGCATAATACAGCTCCTTTGCGTAGTTTCTGCATAGAAATTGCATCTAATTTGTAAACTTTAGCTGACGA
>JAVVZC010000063.1:0-7164 GCA_036650755.1 Oscillospiraceae bacterium | reverse complement strand
GATAATCGCCATAAGCAGCTCTATCCGAGACATTCGTTTAAGGAGTTTTAACATAGAACGATCCTTTCACAAGCGAGATACGAGGTTAGCCGAGAGTTTCGCCCCAAAGGTTAACATATAAAGTATATAGATTAGGAAAACAATGTCAACCGAAAAAAATGTATCAATAGTGAATTTATTGTAAATTTGAGGAGGGAACAGCTTCGCCCCGCCTTGCTCATTTTGCATACAGCTTGCCCAAAATTCGGCGCAAATTACAAGTTTCTTTTAATTATAAATCTGTTTGATTAGCCATATGTTTTGTGCTATAATTTTCGAAGTATGAAAGTTGCCCAGGGCAACCAAGGGGAGGACACATTATGAAAATCGTAGTTTTATGCGGCGGCATCAGCGCGGAGAGGGACGTTTCCATCACCAGCGGCACCATGATTGCAAACGCGCTCAAGGAGCGGGGTCACCGCGTTGTCCTTGTTGATTCATTTTTTGGCTACACCGAGGCATTTGAAAACCCCGAGGACATTTTCTCTCGTGAGCAAAACACAGATACAATCTTTGTGGGCGAGAGTGAGCCGGATTTAGCCGCCGTCAAGGCACGCCGCAATCAGGCAAACAACAGCGTTTTGGGCGACAACGTTTTGGACGTTTGCCGTGCCGCGGACATCACCTTTCTTGCCCTTCACGGCGAGGAGGGGGAAAACGGCAAGCTTCAAGCCGCCTTTGACGTGGCGGGCATCAAATATACAGGCAGCGGTTACCTAGGCTCTGCGCTTGCCATGAACAAAACCCTTTCAAAAAATCTTTTCGCTCAAGCGGGCATCCTCACCCCCGCCGGCATCACAGTCTATAAGGGCAAAGCGCCCTTCAAAAACGTGGGCTTCCCCTGCGTTGTAAAGCCCTGCTCCGGCGGCTCCAGCGTTGGCACCGCAATCGTTACAAGCCCCGGTGATTACGACGCCGCCTTGGAACAGGCATTCAAATATGAGGACGCCGTTATCGTTGAAAGCTACATCAAGGGTCGGGAGCTGACCGTTGGAATAATCGACGGCAAGGCAATGCCCGTCATCGAAATCATCCCCAAAACCGGATTTTACGACTACAAAAACAAATATCAGCCCGACATGACCACCGAGCTTTGCCCCGCCCCCATCAGCGAGGAACTAACCCAAAAGGTGCAGCAGCTTAGCGAGCAGGTGAACGACGTGCTGATGATTGACTCCTATTGCCGAGTGGATTTTCTCATGGACAGCGATGAGCGGCTTTTCTGCTTGGAGGCGAACACCCTTCCCGGCATGACCCCCACAAGCCTTGTCCCCCAAATGGCAAAAACCCAAGGAAAAAGCTTCGGTCAGCTTTGCGATGAACTGATTTACGTCTCCATGAAAAAATATAACTAGGTCGGGGCATATGAAAAATTTAAGTCTGAAAAACATAATTTCCGCCGTGGGCGGCGTCTATTTCGGCGACCCCTGCCTTTTGGAAAAAACAATTTCCGCCGTCACAACGGACAGCCGCAGTGTGAGCGAAAATTGCCTTTTTGCCGCCATCAGGGGCGAGCGCAGCGATGGCCACGACTACCTTGAAAAAGCTCTTGCAGAGGGGGCGCTTTGCGCCATTGCGGAGCGGGTGCCGAGTGACTGCACCCTGCCCGTGATTGAGGTCAAAAACACGGTGACGGCGCTGGGCGACCTTGCCGCCTTTTATCGCCGCCAGTTCCAAATCCCCATAATCGGCATCACGGGAAGCGTGGGCAAAACCACGGCAAAGGAAATGCTTTTTGCCGTTTTGTCCGCCCGCTTTCGGGTTCACAGAACCCCCGCAAACCTTAACAATGAGCTGGGCGTCCCCCTCAGCCTTTTCGGCATTGAGGAGAGCCACGAGCTTGCAATTATCGAAATGGGCATCTCCCATTTTGGCGAAATGCACAGGCTTTCGGAAATTGTCAAACCCGACATGGCGCTCTACACCGTCATCGGCTCCGCCCACCTTGAATTTTTGGGCGACCTTGCCGGAGTTTTGCGGGCAAAAACCGAAATGCTGGAGCAGCTCCCCGAAAACGCAGTGGTTTTCATTAACGGAGACGACGAATACCTTAAAACAATCAAGTGCAAGCAAGAGCTTTGCAGCTTCGGGCTTTCCGAAAATTGCGAGGTGAGAGCAGAAAACCTCCGCCTTTTGGGGACGGAGGGCATGGAGCTTACAATCGTGGCGGGTGAGCGCCACATTGAGGCAAAAATTTTCGCCTATGGTGTTCACATGGTTTCGGCGGCATTGGGCGCCGCCGCGGTGGGCATCAAAATGGGTCTGACGGATGAGGAAATCCGCCGCGGGCTTGCCGCCTTTGTGCCCGTGGGCAGCCGCAACCGCATCATCAAAGCGGGCGAAATCACCATCATCGACGACTGCTACAACGCAAATCCAAACTCCGTAAGCGCCGCAATCGACTCCTTGGCGTTGCTTTCGCCCCGCCGAGTTTGCATTTTGGGCGACATGGGCGAGCTTGGCGAAACTGCCCCAAGGCTCCACCGTGAAATCGGTGTTCACGCCTTGGAAAAGGGCATGGAGCTTGTTTTGACCTGTGGGGAGCTTTCCAAAAATACGGCGGAGGGCGCGGGGAACATTGCGCGGCACTTTGAAACCAAGGCGGAGCTTTTGGCGGCACTGCCAAGCCTTATCAAGCCCGGTGACCGGGTTTTGGTAAAGGCGTCCCACAGCCAAAAGTTTGAAGAAATAGTTGAAGCACTAAAGTCTATATAAAAATTAAATATTGGAGGCAAAATTTATGAAACAAAAACGCTCAATCAGCCTGCTGCTCTGCCTATGTCTCGCGGTTTCCCTGCTATTAAGCGGTTGCGGCAAAAAAGAACAGCTCTTGGCACTGGGTGACAGCATCACCTTGGGAGTTTCCCTTGAAAAGCCCGAAAAGGAATGCTACCCCACACTTATGGCAAAGGACAAAAACCTGTCCGTCAAGAATGCCGCCGTCAGCGGCGCAAAAAGTGCCGAGACAAAGGCGCTTATCACGGGCGGAGCCATGGACGAGGACCTTGCCTCCGCAGAATACATCACCCTCACCTTGGGCGGAAACGACCTTTCCGCCGTGCTCTACGGCAGCGTGGGAGCAAGACTTTCCGAAGAAGAAGGCACAACAGTCGATTGGAAGCAGGTCAAGGAACGACTGCTTGCAGGAGATTTTGCCACAATTTCCGCCCTTGACAAGGTCATAAAGGCACTGACAGGGGAGGAGGACAGCCCCGAAAAAGCGGCACTCGCCACTTCACTCGAAAGCTTCAAAGCCAATTTGTCCGATATTGCCAACTACATAAAGACCAAAAATCCCGAGGCAAAGCTGGTGGTTTTCACCTATTTCAACCCCTTTGCTTGGATTACTCTTGAGCAAATCAAGCCCGCCGTTCAGGGCATGGATATGTGCATACAAGAGGTCAACGCAGTTATCAAGGACGGCGCCGCCGCAAACGGCTACATAGTTGCGGACGCCTATACCGAGTTCTCAAAGTCCAAGGAAAGCCTATCCACCGCCTACGCAAACTCCCTGTTTGACATGAATTTAGACATTCACGCCAACGCGGAGGGGCACAAACTAATGGCAAAATTAGCAGAGGTCGCGCTTTTCCCAGAGGGATAAGCGCGACCCTTTTTTTACCATATTCTTCCCTAGAAGCTCTCCCGAAGGATATCCTCCACGTCGTTTGCTGTCAGCTTCAAATAAGTCCCATTCCCGAAGGTGCAGGACTCCGCAATCGCTTTAAACTTGGTGTCGTCCGTGATATTCAGCTCCCGCAGGCTGGTAGTGGCTCCGATTTCCTTGAAAAAGCTGTTCAGGCAGGAGATGCCCTCCAAAGCGATTTCCATGTCGGTTTTGCCCTCTGCCGAAACGCCCCAAACATTAAGGGCGAAGCGCTTAAATCTTGAAAGCCCGGCACTGCAAATTCGGCGGTAATATGCGGCGGAAACGGCTGCAAGCCCCATTCCGTGGGAAATTTCGTAATACGCCGCAACTTGGTGCTCAATTGCGTGGACGCTCCAATCCTCGTTCTTTCCGCAGGACAAAAGCCCGTTCAGTCCCAAGGTTGCCGCCCACATGATGTTGCTTCGCGCGGTGTAATCTTGGGGATTTTCCGCCGCAATTCGGGCGTTTCTGACCACAAATCTAAGCAGTGCCTCGCTCATTTCGTCGGAGAGATTGTCCTCGTCAGGCACACTGCAATATTGCTCCAAAATGTGACTGACGATGTCGCAAATTCCGCTGACCATGTGATATTTCGGCAGAGTGAGCGTGTAGCTGGGGTCCATGATTGAAAATACCGGATGTGTGAGCGGGCTTTTGGCGTTGGTTTTGATTTTTGTTTCCTCGTTTGTTATAACACAGCCGCCGTTCATTTCGGAGCCTGTGCCCACCATTGTGAGAACGTCGCCCAAAGGCAGTGCCGCTTTGATTTTGCCCTTTTTGATGAAATATTTGTCCCAAAAATCCTCCTCGAGCATACAGCCGGAGGCAATCGCCTTGGAGCAGTCGATAACGGAACCGCCGCCCACGGCAAGAATGAAGTCAATCTTGTTCTCCTTGCAAAGGGCAATGCCCTCGCGAACCTTTGCCGCCGTGGGGTTTGACATTATCCCCGACAGCTCCGTGACATTTTTGTCGCATTGCCTAAGCATGTCCAGCACCTGATCATACAGCCCCGATTTTTTCACAGAGCCACAGCCGTAGGTGAGTAGGATGTTTTTTCCAACTTTTTCAAGCTCTCTGGGCAGCTTTTTGATTGTGCCCTCGCCAAAGTATATTTGGGTGGGATTGTAAAAACTAAAACCGTTCATTTCTGTTCCTTTCCTTGCTTTTAGCGGCGGCGCAAAGCCAAAATCCGAAAGCAACTGTCAAAATTGTGTATATAATCCATGTTGTATCCTTATAATTATAGCATTCCCAGCCCAAAGGGGGAACACATATTATATAAATTTTGCAAATTTCTCCGATTTTTCAAAAGAGATACTTTTCTCCCCGGCTCCCCGCCCCAAAGCAGATTGAATTTCTTGCATTTACTGGAAGCATTTGCTATAATAAAGCTTACGGAACGAATTCCGTTTTTAAAATAACTGCTTAGGTGGGAAAACAATGCCAAATACACAGTCAAAACCAACTCCGCGTGGGAAGAAAACTTCGATTTTCGCCATTATCATCTTTGTTGTGCTCCTGTGCGTACTCGCCTTTTTTGTTTGGAAAAATGCCGCGATTTCGACTACCGAAGGCGAAGACGAAACCATTCATCCCATTGCCACTATAAGACCCACAAAAAAACCCAAGGACTCCCCCCAGCCGGAGCAATCCCAAGAACCGGAGCTGCCCGTTTTTGCCCCCGCCGCGGTTGAGGGCACAAAGCCGGAGCGTCTAATCGCCTCCACAGGCATCATGGTGAACGGCAGCACGGTGGATAGCTTCAAATTCAAGGAACCCTTCGATTTTGGGCTTCCCCAAGACTACACCGATGTTGAAGGCATCGTCACCTTCCGTGGCAACAACTTCCGCGACAGCGCCTCCTATGGCACCGCAAACATCAAAACCGGAAAGTTTTCAAAAACACCCTGGAAGGTTCGCACAGCCTCCCTCCAAGCCCCCGACGGCAATGTTTGGACCGGCAGCGGCTGGGTTGGTCAGCCCCTTGTTATGACTTGGCCAAAAAATGTCCGCGCCCACATGAACATGTATGACTTCGCCAAAAACGCGGAGAAGCTGACCGAGGTTATCTATGCCACAATGGACGGCAACGTCTATTTTATCGACCTTGCCACAGGGCAAAAAACCCGTGACGACCTTATTTTGGGCTACACCTTCAAGGGCGCCGGCGCTCTTGACCCTCGGGGCTACCCCATCCTCTACCTCGGCTCCGGCTACAACAGCACAAAGGGCACCTCCCACGCCTTTATAATCAACCTTTTGGACTGCTCCGTCATGCACGAATTCGGCGCGGCGGACCCCTATTCCCTCCGTGGCAGTCTTTCCTTCTTTGACGGCTCCGCCTTGGTTGACGCAGAGGGCGACCGCCTTATCTACCCGGGCGAAAACGGCATCCTCTATATAATAAAGCTAAACACAAACTACGACCCCGATGCGGGCACGCTTTCCATCGCCCCCTCCGATGTCGTCAAATGGCGCTACAACGGCGTCCGTTCAAGTCAGCAAAAATACTGGCTGGGCATGGAGGACAGCGCAATTATTTGGCGCTCCCACATCATCATGTCCGACAACGGCGGCAACCTTATGTGCCTTAACCTTAACACCCTTAAGCTGGAGTGGGTTCAGGACGTTTTGGACGACACCAACTGCACCCCCGTTTTGGAGCTGGAAAACGGGCACCCCTATGTTTACACCAGCACCTCCTTCCACGGCGGCTGGCGCGCCCCCTCAAACGGCACGGTGAACATCCCCATCTGGAAAATTGACGCCGTAAGCGGCGAAATTGTCTGGAAAAAGGAATACGACTGCTACACTCAGGATGGCGTTTCCGGCGGCGTTCAGGGCACTCTCGCCTTGGGCAAAAACGGCTTGAAGGACCTTATCTTCGTCCCCGTTGCAAAAACTCCCAGCCCCAGCAGCGGCATCCTCGTCGCTCTCAACAAGCAAACGGGCGAGGTGGTTTGGGAACTCGAAACTCAAATGTATGCTTGGAGCAGTCCCGTCGCCGTTTACGACAGTCAGGGCAAGGGCTATTTGGTCTTTTGCACCGCCGGCGGCTACATGTACCTGATTGACGGGCTGACAAAAGAGGTTTTGGACTTCGTTGACGTGGGCGGAAACGTTGAGGCGTCCCCCATTGTTTTCAACAACAAGGTAGTTGTGGGCACAAGAACTCAGGAAATTTGGGGCATTGACATCGGCTAGCCCCCGCTTCCAAAATCAAGAAAATTTCGCCGCCCCAAGGGAGAGCCAAAGCCTTCCTTGGGGCGGCGTTTTGAAAACATTGTGTGCCGTTCCGAAATTTACCTAATTTCTCCCTGAAAAAGCAAAAAACACTTGCATTTGCCCATAAGGTATGTTATCATAATCAAGCGCTGTGAGGTCGAAAGCCCCCCGCGCATCCCCCAACCACAGCATTTCCGGGTGTGGCGCAGTTGGTAGCGCGCTTGACTGGGGGTCAAGAGGCCGCATGT
>JAVVZC010000062.1:0-7172 GCA_036650755.1 Oscillospiraceae bacterium | reverse complement strand
CGCAATCGGTGAAGCTTTGGAGGTAGACGTCGGACAGGCGGATTATTTCGGGCTGGTTGTGCTCGGAGGAGGGGTCGTAGACGCCGACTAGGGGGAAGCCGGCTTGCTTTGCTGTGCGCACGGCGTAGAGGGCGTCCTCAAAAACCGGGGTTTCGGACTTTTTTGTGCCAAGCAGCTCCAGCGCCTTTTCGTAAATCATGGGCTGATTTTTTCCCGCGCCGGCTGTGGTGCAGGTGAGAATTTCATCAAAATATTGGAGCATGTCGTTCTTTTCCAAAACCATTTCCACGATTGGCATCTCCGTTGCCGTGGCAACGCACATCTTGACGCCCGCGGCACGAAGCCGCTGTAAAAGCGGGATAACGCCATTTTTGGGAAGCACCTCACTGCGGTATTTTTCCTCCACCAAGGCGCTGATGCCAAGACCCATTTCGTAGTTTGTTTTGTTAAGCCCATAGCTTTTGCGGAAATACTCTGCCGCCTCGCTTGTGGACATGTCCTTAATATCCGCCGCCACGCTTGCCCTTGGCGTGATGCCGCAGCTTAAAAGATATTTTTCGCCGATGTCGTCCCAAACGTACATCGAGTCCAAAAGTGTGCCGTCCATGTCAAAAATTGCTCCGCTGATTTTCATAAAATATGTGTTGCCTCCATAATTAAAATGCCAAAGAAAAAAATTCCCCGGGAAATGCCGTTAAACCTCACTAAAGTGCTCCGGCGCATAGCTGTCGCCGCTCCACATGACCCAAAGCATTCCGTCTCCAACGGAAACGGAAGCGGGCGCGCCCAAAAATTCGTTGCTGACGCCCAAAGGCGTGTCGTTAGTTAAAGTGTAGCCACGAAGGGGATATTTCAGCCCGACCAAATCCACGCCTTGGGCAATTTCGCCCACGCTGAAAACGGAAACAGTGCCGCTCATAGCTTCGTCAAAGGCGATGCCGCCGTTTTTGAAGGCGGTGCAAACACTGCCGCAACCAACAAGATAGCCACGGGCACCATGGTTTGCGATGAATGCCAAAACCTGCAAATTTGCAAGGCTGTGGTCAAATCTGCCGCCCAAGCCGCCGTAGATTACAAGGACTTCGGCGCCCATTTCAAGCGCCATCTTGACGGCGACAAGCATGTCTGTGTCGTCCTTTTCCGGGTTTAGGGGAAGGACGTTTTCGCCCTCCGGGATGCGACCAAGGGAGTCAAAGTCGCCCAAAATCAAGTCAGGCGAGATGCCCGCTTTTTCCAAATAGGAAAGTCCGCCGTCCGCCGCGATAATGGCGGCGCCTGCGGGAATGACAAGGCGGGTGCCGCTCATGTCCCCTGCTCCCACGATGCAAATTGTTTTTTTCATCCTAAAATCAGTTCCTCTGTTTGCTTTAGCTGTTCGGGGGTGTTGACGCCGATGATTTCATAGCCCAGCTCACGGCGGCAAACGCCGATTTTACAGCCCTTTTGCTGCATAAGTCGGGGGGCGTCGGTCAGGTAATATTCGCCTTGAGCGTTGTCGCTTTTAAGCTCCGACAGCACGTCTCGTAGAGCGGGGGCGTCAAAAACGTAAACGCCGCTGTTCAGCTCCTTGATTGCTTTTTGCTGGGGGCTTGCGTCCTTGTCCTCCACCATGCCCACAAAGTTGCCTTGGGGGTCACGCAAAATGCGTCCGTAGGGCAGGTCAAGCTTTGATGTGCCGCTCAAAATTGTGCAGGTGTTTCCCGCCGCCCTGTGCTCGGCAATCAGCGCTTCGTAGGTTTCGCGCTTTATGAGGGGCATGTCGCCACAGCAGACGAGAAGGGAGCCGCCAAAGCCATCAAGCTGAGAAAACGCCGCCATAACCGCGTGTCCTGTGCCCAACTGCTCCTTTTGCTCCGCAAAAACGTATTCGGGAAAGGCTTCCATAACGCTGTCTTTTTTGTAGCCCACGACGATGATGCAATCCTTGGGCTGAATAAAGCCCAGCGCCTTTAAAACGTGAAACAGCAGGGGTTTTCCCGCCGCCACGCGCATAACCTTTGGGAGAGTGTTGCCGTCGGATTGAAGCCTTGTGCCCTTCCCCGCCGCCAAAACAACTGCCTTGATGCTTGAATTATCCATGAATTGTTGCCTCCGTCCCATCAGGGAAAAATAAATTTGATGTTGTAGGGAGCTTGCCCTTAAATGAAGGTTTCACGCAGGGGTAAAACCGAAAACTTGTTCTTTGCGAGAAATTGGAGCACGGAGCGGAGAATCTTGTCCGTGTCGGGCTTGCTCTCCATGCAAATGTTGACATAGCCGGATTGGGCTTCGATTTTTTTGTTGATGTTTGAGGCGTAGCTTTCCGTGGGCCCGATTGTTGTGCCGGGTGTGTAGTAGGAGAGCCCGTTTTCCGCGGCGAAGGTGCGGCAGGGCTCGGCGATTGCAGGGGGCGAGGTGATAAGGGTGGGCATAAGCTGGGCGGCGGAAAAGATTGCCTCCGTGGTTGCTCTGCCCTCGGCGTTTGGAGCGCTTAGGCAATTGATGCCCAAGCTGTGCCCGGAGCCGCTGATGCGCCGAAGGATGTCGGGATTGTTTAGCGCCTCCTGCTCCGTGACGAAAAAGCAAGCCTTAAAGCCAAAGGCGTCAAAAGCGTCCAGCAGCTTCGTGTCGGGAATGCCCGTAAAGCAAAGGGTTACCGCGGTTTCACTGCGGTTGTCATCTCCGAGAGCCGGAACTTCGCTGGGCTGGGCGGGCTTTGTGGGCGGAGGTGAAGGCTCTGTCTTGCCAAAATATTCGTTGTAGCGGACTTTCATCAGAGAGCTTGCCGCCCGAAGATAGTCGCTATCCGAAAGTAGTTCGGAGGAGTTTTTTGTGTTTTTGATGCGGACAATATCGCCGTTGCCGTTGCCGTTTATGTAGCTGTAGGAAAGCCCAAAATATTCAGCGACCCAAGCGACGGGCACATAGACCAAACCGTTTTTGAAGATTGCGGAGACGGAGTAGATGGTTTCTGTGCTGTCATAGCTGTTGCCGGTGGTCAGGTTGAAGAAAATTTGCTTTGAGCCGTTGTTGAGCATTGCGGTGGTGTCGGCTTCGTAGTAGTTGGAGTAGATGCCGTAAGCCGTAAAGGCACGGCAGGGCACATAAACGGTTCCGCCGGAATAAACGGGCATGGAGCCCAGCTCCAAAAGGGCATTGTCGTTGACGATGAAGCAGACACCGGAGCTATCCGCCCGAACAGGCGGCGCGATGCCCACAAAAAGACAGATGGCAAGCAGAGCGGCGAAGATTTTTCGTTTCATTGTGACCCTCCCGGAAAAAGCGTGTATGTGAATGGAAATTTATAATTAAGTTAAACGCCTAAGCTCTAATATTTTAACACAAAATTCCTCGTCAAGCAAGTAAACAAAATCGAAACAAATAGGATGCTGTTAGAAGAAATCTAAAATTGGAAGAAATAAGGGTTGACAAAGGCGGCTATCCATTGTAGAATAATCGAGTGCTTGTGGCCCAGTAGTTCAGTTGGTTAGAACGCCAGCCTGTCACGCTGGAGGTCGACGGTTCGAGCCCGTTCTGGGTCGCCACACATGCTCTTATAGCTCAGTCGGCAGAGCGCGTCCTTGGTAAGGACGAGGTCTCCAGTTCGAATCTGGATAAGAGCTCCAATTGTCAAAACCCGAAAACCATTGGTTTTCGGGTTTTTTATTTTTAAAGTTGCAATAAAAAAGCCCGCAGCCCCTGTTGTTACAAGGGTTGCGGGCTTTTGAGCTTGAAATGTTATTTTACGCGTTCAATTCTTCGGGCACTGCGAAGCTCGCCCTCGTCGGTGGAGGGAGAAACCATCACGTTGTCACCAACTGCCAAAACTGCGGCAAGCTGGTTGTCGGAAACGGAGACAACGTAGAAGTAGCTTTTGCCTTCAAGCTTGATGAAAACGCTGGTGTTGCCGTCAATAACCGCGGTTTTGATGTCCTCAATTTTGCCGGTGACGGCGGTGTCGTCAAAGCTGTTTTCCGGGGCAAGGTTACTGCCCGCCAAAAGGTCGATATAGTTGCGCTCGCACTCGGCAACGGTTGTGCCGGAGGCGACCAACTGATATTGCTGGACGTTAACCATTGCGTACATCTTGACAAGCCCGCCCGTGTCCTTAAGTGCCATGAAATAGGTGGGTTGGTTCGCAATGTTTAGCAGTAGCGGGAAGGTTGCGCGGTAGTCCATGTATTGGACGATACCCTCGGCGCTCTGTATTGCGGCATTTTCCTGAGCACCGGCGCAGGCGTAGTATTTGGTTTCCTTTGTGCGCTGGTTTGCAAGGATGAAGCCAACGTTTGAGCCGTCGCTTGCAACGCTTGTAACGCCGGTGTACATGTAGACATCGTCGTCAATTGCGATATAGTTGTAGCCTGCGGTGGTGATTGTAACGCCCTTTTGACCGATAAAGGAGTTTATCCAGCCGTTTTGGTAGGCGCCGTAATAGTCGTATTGTTGGATGATAAGGTCTGCGGAATAGACTCTGTCAACCCAAGCGGGAACATCTTCGTAGTAGGTGCAGTCGCCTGTTATGGCGTTCATAAGGACGGCACCATGGATGTCTGTGCCGCCGAAAAGACCGACCCGCTTAACGATGCGGGGGCAGACCCAATAGGGGGTGCCTTCGTCGTCAATTTCGAAGTTTGCCTTGTCGAAGATAAAGGTGGGGAAGTTGAAGCGGAGATGCCGCGCAACATTGCGGAAGAAATATTCGCTGGTGGTGTATTTCATTCCTTCATCAAGGCGAACAGCGTCCGCCTCTTGGGTGACCATGTCGATGATGATGTAGGCGGGAAGTCCCTTGCCACGGT
This sequence comes from Oscillospiraceae bacterium, assembly GCA_036650755.1. Taxonomy (GTDB): domain Bacteria; phylum Bacillota; class Clostridia; order Oscillospirales; family Oscillospiraceae; genus UBA2658. The sequence continues at coordinate 2,391 of JAVVZC010000062.1, read as the reverse complement.
TTGCCATCCACTTGAAAATGTCGCCGTATTCAAGAGGTGTGACACGGACGGGAACGCCGCTGACGTTGATTTGGGTGTAGTCGTTTGCGACCTCAAACTGGGAAACCATGTCGGCAAGCTCGCCCATTTTTTTGTCGCCCAGCTTCATGGCGCTGTCCTCGTCCAGCATGGGGATTTGGTTGAAGGAAATTTCTTCAACCTCGGCGACAAAATCGCCGGTTTCCACGTCCAGCAGGTCACGATATGCCCGGGCACGGAAAATTGGCGCGGAGATAAGGTTTCCGATAAGGAAAATTGCCGCCAGCACAAGGCAGACGATAACGGGAACCGCGCAATGAGACTTGATGCTTGTCCAAAGCTCACGCCCGGATTCTGCTTTGAACAGCCCCTGAGTGAGGATGGAAAGGAAGCAATAGACTGCCGCCAAAAGCAGGAAGAATGTGTAGAAAGCGGGATCCTGCAGGTTGATTGCAGGAAGCTTTAGGTAAAAGTAGATGATGCCAAAGGCAAGGGTTATAAGAAGATTTATAAGGGTCCGTTTGCCTTTACCCTTTGTTTTTTCTTTGTCCATGAATGTCCTCCCAAATTGAGTGTTAATACTATGGCTAATCTAACATGTTCTGACATTATACACCAATTAAAGCAATCAAGCAACGAAAAGTTTAAAGTATACGTCCTCACTCTAAAATTATGCCATGCCTTGTGGGAAATATACATTTATATGATGTAAGCTCCTTGCATGAGGAAGCTTTTAATGTTAGAATGAGCCGAAACAATCGGTTTCGTCCCCCCGTTTTTCTACTCATTTTTGGAGGAATTAAATGGAAATTCAAGAAATAGTTGCCCGTCAGCGCGAATTCTTTAACAGCGGAAAAACCCTGCCCATTGAGGGACGCTTGGAGCTTCTAAAAAAGCTTAAGCTTGCAATCAAAGAGAGCGAGGGCGAAATCAACGCCGCACTTAAGGCAGACCTTAACAAAAGCGAATTCGAAGGCTACATGACGGAAATCGGCATGGTTTTGGACGATTTGGGCTTTGCCATCAAGCACCTGAGGTCTTGGGCAAAAAACAAAAGCGTCCACACTCCCCTTGCCCAGTTTTCCGCAAAAAGCTTTGTGGTGGCGGAGCCTTTTGGCGTTGCGCTCATCATGTCCCCTTGGAACTACCCCTTTCAACTGACCATCGACCCCCTAATCGGCGCCATATCTGCGGGAAACTGCGCCATAATAAAGCCCTCCGCCTATGCCGCAAACACCAGCCGCGCCATCGCAAAGCTAATCGCAAAGGTTTTTCCGCCCGAGTATGTGGCGGTTGTTGAGGGCGGCCGCGCCGAAAACACAATGCTTTTGCAGCAGCGCTTTGACTATATTTTCTTCACCGGCAGCGTTGCCGTTGGCAAGCACGTCATGGAATGCGCCTCAAAAAACCTCACCCCCATAAGCCTTGAGCTGGGCGGAAAAAGCCCCGTAATCATCGACAAAACCGCAAACCTTAAGCTTGCGGCAAAGCGTCTTGCCTTCGGAAAATACCTTAACGCGGGGCAAACCTGCGTCGCTCCCGATTACCTGCTCATCGACGAAGCCGTCCAAGAGGAATTCATCGTGGAATTCAAAAAAGCGGTGGAGAGCTTCTATCCAAACGGCGACTTTTCCGCCCTGCCAACAATCATCAACGACAAGCATTTTGAGCGGGTTTCCGGGCTCATCCAAAAAGAAAAGCTGGTGCTGGGCGGCAAAACCGACCCCTCCCGCCGCTTTATCGAGCCCAGCCTCCTTCGTGACGTCACTTGGGAGGACCCCATCATGCAGGAGGAAATTTTTGGCCCCCTCCTCCCTATCCTAAGCTTTAAAAACCTTGACGAAGCGCTGGAGCAAATAATATCCCGTCCAAAGCCCTTGGCGCTGTATCTTTTCACAAACGACAAAGCCACGGAGAAAAAGGTTCTCTCCCGAGTTTCCTTCGGCGGCGGCTGCATAAACGACACCATAATCCACCTTGCAACGCCCCACATGGGCTTTGGCGGCGTGGGCGACAGCGGAATGGGCGCCTATCACGGAAGGCTCAGCTTCGACACCTTTACCCACTATAAAAGCATGGTAAAAAAGCACAACTTCATAGACTTGCCCATGCGCTATCAGCCCTACACGGCACTAAACTTCAAAATACTGCGAATGTTCATGAAGTAGTTTTCCGCAACCTCTCCCCTATCCTTATGCCCCACCCCGATTGAATATTCTTTACATTAACAATTGACAAGCACCCCGCCTTATGCTATTATAAGCAAGCTGTAATTCTAGCGCACATGCGGGCGTGATGGAATTGGTAGACATGCAAGATTTAGGTTCTTGTGTTGCAAGACGTGGGGGTTCGAGTCCCTTCGCCCGCACCAAA
>JAVVZC010000061.1:0-7177 GCA_036650755.1 Oscillospiraceae bacterium | reverse complement strand
TGCTTTATCGCGCCTAGAATATTTCCCACTGTTTGGGAGTCGCCGATGTTGTGGAGCTTGATGTCGGTGCCTTGAAGCTGCTCGTAAAGCGTATTGTCGGAAGCGTAGCCGACGGACATTACGATTGTGTCGCAGGGCAGCTCCTTGCTTACCACGTTGCCGCTTTTTCTGTCGGTAAATTCAATTATCACGCTGTTGTCGGTGGTGTTCAGAACCTTTGACATTGGGAACATTTTTACGCCCAGCCGTCTCAAATCCTTCATAACCGGCCATCCGCAGCCAAAGTCAAAGTTTGCGCCGATTTTTGCGATGTCCACAATGGCGATATTGCGGTCGGAGCTGTTTAGAAGCTTTCCGATGGTTTCCGGGCTTTCGGATTGCTGGCTCATCATGAAGTAGAGCTTTTCTTCGGTCAGGGAGCCTTCGTGGGCAAGATAATCAGCGGTTTCGCAACCCACAGAGCCGCCGCCAACCACAACCACATTTTTGCCGCAGAGCTTGTTTCCGCTGAGAATTTCATCGGCGGTGAGGACGGGAATGCTGTCGGAGCCGGGAAGCTTGAACTTTTTTGGGCTGGAGCCGCTTGCGATTATCACTTCGTCATAGCCGCCGGCTTTTATGAATTCGGCAGTTACCTCGGTGTTTAGAACCAGGTTCACCTTTGCGTCGGCAAGAATGTTTTTGTAATAATCCACAAGATTTGCAAACTCTCTTTTTGCGGGAGGGGCGGCAACCAGAGGAATTTTACCTCCGATTACGGAATTTTTTTCGTAAAGGGAAACCTTGTGCCCATCCATTGCGGCACGGTAGGCAAATTCACAGCCGGCGACGCCTGCGCCGATTACAAGAAGGTTTTTGCTCTTTTTTTGAACAGCCTCGGTGTGCAAATATTCATTTCCCACTTGGGGATTTAGCAGGCACTCGCAGGGGCGTCTTGAAAATACGTGGGCAAAACAGCCCTGATTGCAGGCAACGCATTTTCTGATAAGGTCTTTTTTGCCGCTTTGAACCTTGTTAAGCCAGTCGGGGTCTGCAATAAGAGTACGCATTTGACCGATGACGTCCGCCTGCCCGAGAGCCAAGGTCAGCTCGCATTCCTTGGGGTCGTTATGGCGATTTGCCGAAAGCACAGGGATGGAAACGGCGTCCTTAACCATTTTTGAAAGGTAGACAAAGCCGCCACGGGGAAGCTCGCCGGGGAGCTGGGGAATGACGGTTTCGTGCCAGCCGCCTGTAACGTCAATCATTGCAACGCCAGCCTGTTCAAGCTTTTTGCAAAAATCCACGCATTCCGCATAGCCGTTGCCGCCGTCCATAAATTCGTTGCCGGCAACACGCACGATAATGGGGAAATCCTCGCCGACTTGGGCTTTAAGCTCGCTTATCATTTCAAGCCCGAAACGGCAACGGTTTTCCCAAGAGCCGCCGTACTCGTCTGTGCGCAAATTGGTAAGAGGGGATAAAAATTGGCTGATTAGATAGCCGGAGCCTGCTGTTAATTCAACGCAATCGGCGCCCGCCTTTTTGGCGCGTGCGGCGGCCTCGCCGGCACGTTTTTGGGCTGTTTTTATTTCAGCAATTGTCATTTCACGGGGGAGGTCACCGGAGAGCTTTGAAACCACGGCGGAGGCGGAGAGGATGCTCTCGTCGCCCTCGACAAAAATGGCGGAGCCGTAACGTCCTGTTTGCAAAAGCTGAACGCAAAGCTTTGCGCCCCGTTTGTGGAAGCCCTCGGCAAGCTCTGCAAAGCCGGGTATGTATTTGTCCTCGTCCAATCTTAGCATTGAACCGTAGCCAACGTAATTGTCTGAGGCAACGCCGCCGACAATTGCCATGGAAATTCCGCCTTCGCAACGCTTGAAGTAGAACTGCTTCAGGCGCTCATTAACGGAGCCGTCCTCGGAATAAAAAAGGTGTATCGCGGTCATTACAACCCGATTTTTTAGGGTCATGGCGCCCACTTGGAGCGGCTTAAAAAGATAATTGAAGTCCATTTCTTCCTCCTGTTTATTTTGCACAGAATTTAATATTATACTTGCTTTTATTGCATGGTATCATGTATGATATATATAAATCAATACATGGATTTACATACATCAATGTGTATAGGTTATAGAACTCTTTAAAGCCATTCAGCGGCAAATTAGGAGGAAATATATGGAAGCAAAGCATCTCTTATTTTTCAAAAAAACCGCAGAGCTGGAAAATATGACCAAGGCGGCAGAAAGCCTGACTGTTTCACAGCCTTTTTTAAGCCGCTCAATTGCCGAGCTTGAAAGTGAGCTGGGCGTTAAGCTTTTTGACCATGTGGGCAGGGGGATTGTTCTAAATCCCTGCGGAAAAGCCTTCTATAATCGAGTTGTCAACATTGCAAACGAGGTTGAGGACGCCAAAAAAGAGGTCCGCGACATGGATTTTATCAGTCAATCCCAAATCCGTGTGGTGACAAATGTAAGCCTTTATATGCCCGGCTTATTCAAGCTGATTGAGGAAAGCAACCCGGAAATAAAAATTTCCCAGCATTCGGCAGATCGGAGAACAATAGTCAGTATGCTTCGGGACGGGCGGGTGGATTATGCAATTTGCTCTCCGCCCTTGGATGAAAACCTTGACTTCGAAACCTATATTTTGGGATTTGAGCCGGGAGTAATCATCTATCCCCAAGGGCATTGGCTTAAGGACCACAAAGAAATCACCTTCAGCGAAATAGAAAACGAAACATTTATTAGCGTTGCAAACGGTTATGGCGCTCGTGACGCTGTTGAAAAGCAATTTGAGGAGCTTAACATTCACTCAAAAATAGCAATAGAAACCGGTGATACAAGCTCTGTTTTCAGATATGTAAGCTATGGCTTGGGCATTGCCGCGGTTCCTTTTTCCATGGTTTTGAAGGAACCCGAATACCAAAACCGATATGTGAAGCTGATCCCCAGCGTGGGCGCCGAATTGTCACTTTCATGGAGAAAAAATCAGTATAAAAACGCAAGCGGACGTGTATTTATTGCAAAAACCAAGGAGTATTTCGATTTATTGGAACAAACGCGGCGGCTTTAATGCCACGAATACAAAAAAATCCCCGCCGAGTGGCGGGGATTTTTCTGTGTTTGGATTAAAATTATTCGAAATCTTCCGGGTGCATTAAGCCTGAGGAGATGGACTTTTGCTTTAGCTCCTCACGGAAATCGGGGTGTGCAATGGCAATCATGGCGCGAACTCTGTCTGTGACCGTTTTGCCCCAAAGGTCGGCAACGCCGAATTCAGTAACGAAATACATGGCTTCGGCACGGGGGCAGGTGACAACGGACATGGGCGGGAACTCGGCAACGATGTTTGACTTTACGGTGCCATCCTTATCGGTGCGGGTGGAGCGGAGGGCAAGGAAGCCCATTCCACGTCTGCCGCTGTTGCGAATTCTGTTTGCGCCCTTGACGAATTCCAATTGACCGCCAACGCAGCTATACTGCCAAGCGCCGGCACCCTCGGAGCAGGACTGACCTGTTAAATCCGCCATCATGCAGGTGTTTATTGCCACGAAATCGTTAAGCTTTGCAACGGCGTCCGGGTTTGCAAGCTCGTTTATGCAGATAAAGCTAACTGTTTCGCAGGTGTCCGCATAGTCATAGAGAGGCTGAGTTCCGAAGCAGCCGGCGGCAACGGTGTCGACGATGATGCCTTTTTCGGCAAGGGGAACAATCCAGTCGGACAAAATCTCCGAATAAATGTGAATGTCCTTTTTTCCCGCCAAATCGTAACCAATGGCGCAGCCAAGACCGCCCTTGCCCACCTGAATGGTGTCGCCATCGTGGACGTAGTCCATGATGTAGTTTGCAATGGTTTTGTCAATTTCTTCGGGGTCACTTTCTCTGAGGGACACATAGGGATGGTCGTTGCGGCAAAAAGCGTTAAATCTTGTGACGGGGAACATGATGTTTTTTCCACCGCCGGCAGGGGCTGTTTGGTATTTATTGACCACGGCGATAACCTTGTTGATATATTTACCGTTGATGAAATCCGAAGCCATCCAAGAGCCGAATTCACCAAGGTTTACCATTCCGTTTTCGTCGGGCTCACAGGTTTCGACCATAATGACATTGGTTTTGTAAACGTTGCAGGCAGAGTCGGAAACATAGCCGTAGGGGACAGAGCCGTATTCCAAAAGTCCCAGGGAATGGGCTTTGCGCTCCTGAGCGGCGGGAAAATAGCTGATATGTCTAAAGGCGCTGCGGTATTTTTTGTCGGCAAGCATTTTAAGGGGTTCACAGAACATGTTTGAGATAATAGTGACGTCGTGAAGCTCCTCGTAACGATCCGCAAGCTTGTCCAGCACGGCATGAGGAACGCCGCAGGTGTTGCCCACGTAAAGAGTGTCGCCGGATTCGATTAGCTCAACCGCGCCCTCCTGAGACATCATGTGCTCGTCGTAGTACTTTTTCCAGTTTTCCATGTATTAGCTCCTTTTTCAATATATTTGTAAGGTGAAGCCGATGAAAGCTTCGCCAAACTGCAAATTTGACTAGTTCTCTGCCTTGCAATAACGATTGTGAATTTCCGTCAAGTCTCTTTTTCCAATGGCATTTTTCGGCACTGCGTCCACAAAGGTTAGATATTTGGGTATTTTTATGCTTGAAAGCTGAGCTTTGAGCTTGGCAAGGATGTCCTCCTTGCTGATTTTGGAGTTGGGGCTTTTGACAACAAGGGCTCTGCCAACCTCGCCCCATTTTTTGTCGGGCACGCCCAAAATGCAGGTGTCCACAACTGTGGGAATGGAGAGAATAACGTCCTCAATCTCTTGGGGGAAGATGTTTTCGCCGCCGGAGATGAACATATTTTTTTTGCGTCCGCTTATGTAGCAAAAACCGTCCTCATCAAGAAAGCCGATGTCGCCGGTGTGAACCCAGCCGTCCTTAATCATCTCTTTGGTGGCGGCTTCGTTTTTCCAGTAGCCCGAGAAGGTCAGCTTGCCCTTGAATATAAGCTCGCCCCGCTCGCCGCGAGGAACATCCCTGTCCGCTTCGTCCACAAGTCGCATTTGGTTATAGGGGGCGGCAACGCCGCAGGAATTCCACTTTGAGCGGACGTCCTCAATGCTCATCATGCTGATGGGCGGGCATATGTTGTTGGGGCCTATTTCGGTCATGCCATAGGCGTTGAGGATTTTTACACCACGGTTCCAATATACATTTAATAGTTCCCGTCCTGTGGGCGCGGCGCCTGTAATCATAAAGCGGAAGCAGGATAAATCCGCCTTTTCGAAGTCGGGATGCCCGGCAAGGGACCTGTATATTGTTTCAACGCTCATGCAAACCGTGGGGCGCTCCTCACGGATGATTTTCAAAACCTTGTCGGGATTAAAGCCGTGAATAAGGATTATCCGTCCACCGGCGTAGAGCAGGGGAGTGTTCAGCACATTCCAGCCGGCGGTATGGAAAAGCGGAAGCGTAAGAATTGCGCAATCCTTGCTTGTCAGCTCAAAAACACTTTGGTCGGCAAGGGTGTTGTAGAAGATGGCGCGGAAGGACATCATCGCCGCCTTTGGCTTTCCCGTTGTGCCGCCTGTGTGTATCAGCATTTGGATGTCCTCAAAGGAAATGTCGGGAGGGGTAAGCTTGGCTGTGTAGGTTTTTTCAATCAGCTCCGAATAATCATAGCCGCCCTTTTCCGCTTTTTTGTCGAGGCAGATAAACACCTGCTTAAAGCCCGCGTTTTTAAGCCCCTCTATGGTAGCTTCAAATTCGGCGGTATAGAAAATTACACTTGGTTCCTCATTTTCTATAAGCGCGTGGAGCTCCTTTTCTTTAAGGAGGCAATTATATGTGGTTATGACGACACCTGTTTTGTAGCTTGCAAAGTAAGCGTCATAAAACGCAATATTATTGACGGCACAAAAGCCCATTCGATCTCCTTTTTGCATGTGCAGTTCATCAAAGAGAAAATGGGCAAGAGCATCGGAGCGCCTGTCTAAATCGTTATAGGTATATCGCTTGTTTTCGTCAAAGTCGTAGATTGCTTCGCTGTTACCCGACATTCTGAGTCTGTATTCGAGTAAATTGGAAATAGTTTCACTGTCGAACATTATTACCGCCTCCCAAGGGCTTGCAAACCTTTAGGGACAAAGGTATACATATTTAACCCTTTGCCCCTGAAAGTTATAGTCTTTTTTATCTCAACATATTTGCGGCGATAACCACACGCTGGACTTGATTGGTGCCCTCGAAAATTTGGAATATTTTCGCGTCGCGCATAAGCTTTTCCGCGGGATATTCACGCATGTAGCCGTAGCCTGCAAGGATTTGAACAGCATCTGTCGCAACCTTCATTGCGGCGTCACCGGCATAGCATTTTGCGATGGCGGCTTCCTTTGAATGGGGAGCGCCCTTTGCGATTAGCTCGCAGGCATAGCGGGCATATCTTCTTGCGGTTTCGGTTGCGATTTCCATATCCGCCAGCATGAACTGAATGCCTTGAAGTGCGGCGATGGGCTTTCCAAAGGTGATGCGCTCCTTGGAATAGTTTGTGGCAAGCTCCAAGGCTGCCTGAGCAACGCCAACTGCGCCGGAGGCGACGATGGGTCTTGAAAGGTCAAGAGTTTTCATGGCGATTTTGAAGCCTTCGCCCTCTTTGCCGATTAGGTTTGCGGCGGGGATGTGAACATCCTCGAAAATAACGTCTGTGGTGTTGCAGGTGCGGATGCCGAACTTGTCCTCCTCCTTGCCGATGCTGATGCCGGCACGGCTGCGCTCGACTAGGAATGCGGAAAGACCCTTAACGCCCTTTGTTCTGTCTGTGGAGGCGATGACGGTGTAGACATTTGCAACGCCGCCGTTTGTGATGAAGCACTTGCCGCCGTTGATGACATATTCGTCGCCAACCTTAACAGCTGTTGTGGAAACAGCGGAGGCGTCGGAGCCGGCGCCCGGCTCGGTGAGGCAGAAGGCACCGAAGCCGCCCTCTTCCACCAGCTTGCAGTAAAGCTTTTTCTGCTCATCGGTTCCGGCAACGCCCAGAACCTTGTAGGCAAGCCCGTTTGCGCCGATGGCGACACCGATACCGGCGTCATATTTGGAAAGGGTTTCGTTGACGATTGCAGAGGTTACAATGTCCATGCCTCCGCCGCCCAATTCCTCGGGAATATCCATGGTGTGCAGACCCATTTCGATGAGCTTGTCATAGATTTCCT
>JAVVZC010000060.1:0-7323 GCA_036650755.1 Oscillospiraceae bacterium | reverse complement strand
GGTGTAAAGCTCCCAGTTGTCCATTTGGAATTCTTGGGGGATGGCGTTGAGGTAGTCCTTGTCGTCACGGCTGTCTTTGCTGCTCAGGTATTCGTTTATGTCGGTAACGGGGGAGCCGTTTTTGACGTAGTCGGTGTAGGCGCTGACGGGCATGGGCTTTGCGTAGAAGAAGCCCTGTCCCAAATCGCAGCTCAGCTTTTGGAGAAAATCAACCTGCTCCTCGGTTTCCACGCCCTCCATAACGGAAAGCAGCCGCAGAGATTTTGCCATTTCCACCACCTTTGAGATGATGACGCGACCCTTATCGGTGTTTGTGGAGGAGTTGAGGAAGCCCTTGTCGATTTTGATGATGTCAACAGGCAGGTCCTTAAGGTAGTTGAGGGAGGAATAGGCACTGCCAAAATCGTCCAGCGAAACACGGAAGCCCAGATATTTGAGCGCGCTTGTAACCTCCACCAAGGTTTGAAAATCGCCAAGGTAGATGTTTTCGGTGAATTCGATTTCGATTAGCTTTGTGGGGATGCCGTGGCGGTTGACGGTGTGGAAAACGTGGTCAACAAAGCCGCTGGTGCGGATGTGGATTTTTGAGAAGTTAACGGAGATGGGCAGGGGAGCGATGCCCTTGGCAATGGACTGCTCCAAAAACAGACATGCCTGATCCAGCATGAAAAAATCAAGCTGCTTGATAAAGCCGTTTTGCTCCAAAATGGGGATGAAGCGATCGGGGAAAATCATGCCGTAATCCTTGGTGTTCCAGCGCGCCAATGCCTCCGCACCAACGATTTGACCGGTTTTTATAAGTACCTTTGGTTGAAGGTACATTTCAAATTCGTTGTTTTTGAGGGCGGATTCCATCATCAGAGTGATGACCTTCCGCCATTCCAAATCCTCGCTGACCTTTTTGTCGTAGGTGAAAAAGGTGTTGACGTGGTTGCCCTTGGCAAGCTTTCGGGCAAAGTTAGCCTTGTCCAAAAGCGCGGAAAGGGTTTCGTCATATTCGCTGAGAAAAACGATGCCGCCGCTGCAAACAAGATTGTAGTGGGTGGGGAGAATGTCGGCAAGAAGCTCCTTAACATCGGTCATTTCGCAAAAGCGATTTATGATGTCGTCGCTTGCCTTGACAAAAAAGGCGAAGTGGTCCGCGTGAAGTCGGGAAAACTGCTCGCCCTCAACAAGGTATGACGAAAAATGCTCCGTTATTCTTCGGAGAACCCTGTCGCCGAATTCGTAACTGAACAAATCGTTTATGTAGTTGAAGTTGTCAAAATCGAGAGAAACCAGCGCATAGCTCCCATAATCAACCTTGACCTTGCTGTCTGTTGATTTTTGTTGCCTGTAAAAACAGTCGGAGCTGATGCAATGCGGCAGGTATTCAAATTCGGTTTCCATAGGGAGCCTCCCAAAAAAATATGAGATATGCTGACGGGAATTTATTTTAAAAAACAGTAACACCAGTATACTTACGCATACTATCATAAGTGCATAATAAAAACCACATAAATTTTGCAAAATTTGCTAAAAAATGCAGTAAACGCAAGGCTTGAAGCAAATATTGCATATTTATGTTCAAAAACAAAGCCTCCCCCCAAATTTGAAGGGAAAATGCCGCCTAGGGAGGGGACATTTTTCCTTCAAAAACTTGGGGGGATGCGGCGGGTCAGAAGAATTTATGCGCCAAAAAGGGCGAGAAGTCTGTCCCAGAAGGTTTCATTGGGCTTGGGGGTAACGTCAACGTCTGCCTTGGCCACTTCGGGGGCAAGGGCGTCGGTTTTGATAACGAATTGGATTTCCGAAACCTCATCGTCGGAGAGGAAGGACTGGGGCGGTGTCGCCGTGCCGGAAAGGTTTGGCATGGAGTTAAGGGGAGCGCTGGCGGAGTTCACGCCGTTTTTGATTGCCCCGCCGTTTTTGGCAAGGGCGGAAGCGCCTGCCGTGACCTGCTCCAAGCCCGCCGAGGCTTGGGAAACGCCGCCGGTGTATGCGCCAAGACTTTGTGAAACTTGGAGCTGAGCTGCCTTGATGGCTTCAAATTGGGGAGCCAGCGCCGCCTGCTGCTCCGGGGGCATTGCGGCAAGCAAGCCGGAAATAAGGGCGTTTGTGCCCTCCACGGTTTGGTTGTAGCCCTCAAGCAGCTTTGCGCCGTTGGCGGCGATTTCCCGAATTCCCGCATTGGCTTGGGAAAGCCCCGCGGAGGCTTGGGAGACGCCGTTTACATATTGAGAGACACCGTTTTGAAGCTGGGTGATTTGGTATTTGATTGTGTTGATGTCGATGTCCACAATTCCCGACATGTCGAAGCTCATGCAAACAAAGTTGACGGACAGCTGCTCAAAGGAATTGGTTTTGTAGGAGATTTCGTATTTTGCGCTGCTGCCCGGGAGCACGATGCCGCCCAAGGTTTTGACGGTTCCCACGGTTACGCCGGAAAGACCGGGAGCCACAATTTCGCTTGCGCCCCCATCCTTGGTGTCAAGGGGAAATTGCATTTGAAGCGCCAAGTTTTCCCTGTAATATGCCTTTGCCTTGTCGTTTGGAGTTATGTCAACCAAAATCTTTACGTCGCCGCTTTTTCCGAGAATGTCGGCGGGGGCGGTTTCCTTGTCGTTGAAGGTGTAGGAAAGCTTGATATTAAAGGGAAGTTCGCCGGTTTTGAGGCTTTTGTCAAGCCCCTTGCTTTTGACGATAATTTCCTTTGTTGCGCCTTGGGCGTCAAGAGTTACGTAAACTGTTTCTGCGGGCTTTTTTGAGTCTGCCGCCAAAACGCCGCCCCCAACGGAGAGCAAGCATGCGACACATAGAATAACAGCCAAAAGCTGATGCTTAATGAATTTTTTCATTTGTCTTTACCCCTTTCAGTGTGGTTTTTTGGATTACCTTATCGAAAACAATGATAAGCGCCGGAAGAACAATCAAAACCATTGTGCCTGAGAGCACTGCGCCTCTGCCAAGGAGAATTCCGATTTCCGCAACCTCCTGCATTTTTGAAACAAGCCCCAAGGTGAAGCCTGCAACAGCCAAAATCAGTGCCGAGACAACAACGGAGCTGCCCGAGCTTTCGATTGCCTTGATGACCGATTGCTTTTTGCTGAATTCCTTGCGGTTTTCCATGTATCGGGAGCTTAGCAATATTCCGTAGTCGATGGTGGCTCCCAGCTGTATGGAGCTTATGATAAGGTAGCCCAAGAAAATCAGGGTGGCGCCGCCAAAGTAGGGGAAGCTCATGTTAATCCAAACCGAGGCTTCGATTACAAGCACCAGCAAAACCGGGATTGAAAGGCTTTTGAAGGTGAGCAAAACGATGAGGGCAACTGCCAAAATTGAGGCGATTGCAACCTTTGTGGAGTCGTTTTCCACGGTGTTTTTGATGTCCTGAATGCTCATGATGCTTCCCGCCGCAAGCCAGTCGCCGGGATATTTTTCGTCCAGCAGATTTTTGATGCTGTCGGCGGCTTCAAAGCTTTGGGCGTTTTCGCCGTCGATGGTCAGGGAAACTATGTATCTTGCGGAATTGTCCGAGTGGAATTGCTCAACAGCCTCAGAGGGCAGCATTTCAAGGGGCACGCCCTCGGGAATGACCGTTGCAAGGGAGGTGACTGCCTTTACATATTTTTGTGAGAGCAGGCTGTCTGCCACAAGCTTTTCGTTTTCAAGGCTGTCCTTGGGGGTGACCAAAATGATGGGGTTTGAGATGCCGAAGGTTTCGTCCATTTCCGCCTTGTCGGAGGCGGTGACGCCGATGGCGTTTGTGGCGCTGTCGTCACCGTAGAGGAAGGAGTTGTGGGCTTGCCCCAAGAAGGCGGGAACGGTGATAAGGATTGCAAGCACAATGATGGGGTAGCGCAGCCGAACCACCAATTTGCCAAGCTTTGTAAATTTTGGGATGAGCTGGCGATGGCGGGTTTTGTCGATGGTTTTTGAAAAAATCATCAGCAGGACGGGCATTAGGACAATAACGGTGATGAAGCTGATTGTGATGCCCTTTGCCAAGACCACGCCCAAATCGGTGCCGATGGTGTAGCCCATGAACAGCAGGGCGATAAAGCCCGCAAAGGTGGTGAAGGCGCTGGCGAAAATTGAGGAGAAGGAGCCCTTCACGGCGGTTGTAATTGCTTCTTTTACACCACGTCCGTTGTCCCGCTCCTCGATAAATCGGTGGGAGAGGAAAAGGGAATAGTCCATGGAAACAGCCATTTGCAGCACGGCGCAAACGGAGAAGGTCATGTATGAAACGTTGTTGAAAAAGGCGTTTGTGCCCATGTTGATGATGATTGAAACGCCGATAACGATAAGGTAGAGCAGTGGCTCAATCCAAGAGCTGGAGGCGAGCCATAAAATGAGCAGGCAAAGTGGGAAAACAATGACGATTATCATCAGCAGCTCAGTGTTCATGGAGCTTTGCTGATTTCGGGCGTCCTCTGCCATGCCGCGGACGGAGCCGCCCGTAACTTCACGGATTTGATTGATGGCTTCGCCGGTGTTTTGGGAGTAGTTATCCTCCTTGAATTCAACGGTGTAGAGAGCCGAGCCGTCTTTGTAGTAGGCTTCGGTGGTGGACTTGTTGTTTTCGTCAAGGGGGACGTTGATATCAACGATGTCGTCCAGCCACATCACGTTTTTGACGCCGTCGATAGCTTTAATTTTTGCTTTTTGCTCCAAGGCTTCGGTGACGCTAAGGTTTTTTATCATAACCTCCGCGGTGCCGGGGTAGCTGAATTCATCCTCCAAAACGCCGATTGCCTTTTTTGACATTGACTCCGCCGGAAGATACTGGGTCATGTCGTAGTTGATGGAAACAAGTGGCATGAGAAGCCCGCTTATGAGGAGAACCACGAGGAAGGATATTAGTACGACCCATTTGTGCTTAAGTAGTGCCGCTGCAAATTTTTCCATAGATTTACTTACCTCCTGCAATTTGTTTGAGGGATAGAGCCGGGAATTTTGCTGTTATAGCCTTTATATCATAGCCTTTCTTCAATATTTCCGAAGACCAGAATTAGAAAATCACTTATCAGCTTGCTCATAAGGATTTCGTCATTTTCGCTTTTTAGGACGATGTTTATGATGCCGTCCAAAAGCACAAGGGAAAGAGTGTCTGCCAAAATTTCGTTTTCGACCTGAACGTGGAGGCGGGGGATAAGGTCCACAATCAGTCTTTCCTTGATGCGGTGCTGAATGACGCTTTTGATGGTTTCGTATTTTGAGCCCTTGGCGCTGTTCATGAGGATGAGAAATTCCTCACGGTGGTTCAGAAAAGCATTCATGATTTGGGAGGTTACCTCCATTGAGGAGGCGGGGGTGATGGTGTTGTCGGTGGAAAGCTTCATTAAAATGAGACCTTGGATTTGCTTTACCGTGGGCAGCACGATGGTTTCAAAAAGCTCATCCTTGCCGCTGAAATAGGAGTAGATGTTGCCGACGGTAATTCCAGCGTTTGCGGCGATGACGCGCATGGAGGAATTTTCGTAGCCGCAAACCAAAAACTCGTCTATGGCGGCGATGATGATGCTGTTTTTGACTTCGTCCTTTTGAGTTTGCATGCTTTGCGTCCTTTCAAGCAGATTTGCAATAGTAAACGTGCGTTCATTTTAAGTACCATTCTACACAGGTTTTGGGAAAATATCAATACTGAACAGATGTTTTCTTTTGTAAACTTTTTGCGACGGAAAGCCATTTTAGAGTTTTGTGGGGCTTTTGAGCGAATAGTGGCGCAAAATCCACCAAAAATTACGGTTAATGTGTACAACAAATGACTTTTTCTGTAAAAAACAGGCAAAAAAAGATTGAGCATTGAAGAATATTGTGGTACAGTCAAAATGTACAGATATGTTAAAAATCTTAGCTCAAAAATAGCAAACATGTTTCATAGCTTTAAAGCGTCATTTTTTCTTGGCGCTGACCTTCTTTTGAAAAACTCCAACTAAACTAAGTGAGGTTTTCGGCATGGGCAGCTCTGCACAGCTAGCAAATTATTACACATACGGCGAATTTATCTGCAAGGCAAAAAGCCTTATTCAAGCTTCGGCACCCAACGAATATGCTTTTGTGTCCTTGGTTTTGGACAAATTCAAATACATCAACAATCTGTTCGGTTACGAAACAGGTGACCTTGTCCTGCAAAGACTTGAACAGACTTTTTCCGGTGAGCTTCAGGAGGGCGAGTGCTTCTCTCGGGTTCACGGCGCCCAATTTGACTTTTTTGTGCGAACAAATTCTCGGGTTCCTCTCGATGAACGCTTTTTGCGGCTTTGCGACACCGGTCATGTTTTGGCGGGGGTTTTGCCCGAGCACTACCACTGCTGCTGCAACGGCGGCATCGTCCAAATCGACAATCCCCAAGAAAACCTCGTCTCTCTCCTTGACAAGGCAAGCTTTGTGAGAAAGCAGGCGGAGGGCGGGGATATAAGCACTTTTCTCTACTACGACAACAAGTTTGCTTCGGAGCTTGAATGGAGCAACATCATCACCCGTTCCATGCTGCCCGCGCTCAAAAACAAGGAATTCGAAATGTACCTCCAACCCAAGGTTCTCATAAAAACCGAGGAGATTGTCGGTGCGGAGGCTTTGGCACGTTGGAACAGCAAGCAATTCGGCATGATTTATCCCGACCGTTTCATCCCGGTTTTGGAGCAAAACGGCTTTATCTGCCAACTGGATTTTTACATATTGGAGCAGGCTTGCAGCTTCATTAAGGAACGCATTGATGAGGGCATGGAGCCGTTTTCCATCTCCGTCAATTTCTCCAAGGCGAACATGAGCGACCCCGGCTTTGCGGACAAGGTTTCCGAGCTTGTTTCAAAATTCGGCATCCCTTCGGAGCTTATTGAGCTTGAAATGACGGAGAGCATGATGTCAAACGGCTTTCAGCCTCTTGCCCTTGTTGTAAACGACCTCAAAAGCCGTGGCTTTAAAGTCTCGCTGGACGACTTTGGAAGCGCCTATTCTTCCCTCAACTACCTGAAGAATATGCCCTTTGACATCATAAAAATCGACAAAGAATTTCTCAACTCCACCATCAACACCGACAAGGGTCGCATTATTGTCGCAAAGATGGTCGAGCTTATCAAATCCATGCGCATGATACCCGTTGTGGAGGGTGTCGAAACCCAAGAGCAGGCAGAATTCCTTGGAAAGCTGAGCTGCGATATCGGTCAGGGCTTCTTCTATTCAAGACCAATCCCTGTTCACGAGTTCAAGGCGTTTCTTGAGCACAAATCCATTCTTCCAAAGATGGAGCAGGAGCTTTTGAGCGGGCAGCAGTCCGATATTTCCCTCCTTCGTGAAATTCCAAAGGAATTCCAAATGGACAATTGGGACCTTTTCGTT
>JAVVZC010000059.1:3984-7348 GCA_036650755.1 Oscillospiraceae bacterium | reverse complement strand
AACCTTGTGGACGACACCACGAAAAACTACGACAAGGACATTGCCGCGCTCCAAGCATACTTAAATGTATTAAACGAAAATGACGGCGGAGCGGCAGAGCAGGGCGTTGTCCAATCCATTATGGAAGCGGTTGATGCCGCAAGACGTTCCTATGTCCTCTCAAAGGTTGACGTGCTTCTCCAAGAGTATATGCAGGAGCTGAGCGACCCCGTTGGCTCAAAGGACAAGGAAGCAGAGGTTGCGGACACTGCCCTCGTTACAGCCGTTGCGGACAGCATGGGCAATGTTCAGGAATCCATTATCAACTACGACGGCAAAAAGATGAGTGAGGGCAAAACGGTTTTCAGCAGCATCCGTCACAGGCACGAGCTGGAAATCATAAAATTTGCAAACGACAAAAACCACGCCTCCTGCGATATCGAGGTTGCGAAAATCCTTCACCTCGACAACATCCAAAACGATGTCATCTCAAGCCGTGACGCGGAGCTTGCCTTAATAAAAGACGAGCTACTGACCGAAGCAAGCAATCGCTTCACCGCCGAAATTAAGCTTGGGCAATCCGCAGAATACACCGCCGAGGTGGCAAACCGTGCGGCGGGAGCACTGCTGAACACCATTTTGCAGGCAAGCGTTTCACAAATCAACACCTTCCGCACTGAGCTTGAATTTATCATCACCGCAAACTGCACAAGGCTTGGTGCAGAGGAGGGGATAAAGCATCTGGATGAGCGCATCGAGCTTACAAAAAAATTCTACGCCACAGTCCCCACGGACAGCTACACAGAAGCCGTTAACGGCACAATCGACGCCCATATGGAATTCCTTACTAGGAAAAAACATGAGCTTGAGCTTTCAAGGGGCGGCGACGAGGAAGATAAGCTGATGGTGGAAAAAGGCGACCTTAACACCCAGCTTCGCTCCGCATTGGACAAAAACGACCTCTCCAAGGCCGCCGAAATCGAAAAGAAAATCGCCGAGGTGGACAAAAAAATAGCGGAGTTTGACAAGGCGGGCGCAAAAAAGCTGAGCGAGCTTGCCGCCAAGGTCAAGGATTTACAAAATAAACTGGACGATGCCAACGCCGCCGGCAACACCGAGCTTGCAAACAAGCTGAAGGGTGAGCTTGGCACGGCAAAGGGCGACCTTTCCGGCGCACAGGCGGGAATGCCCGACGGCTCCTTGGGCAAACAAATCGCAACTCTTAAAAACGCCTCTCTTGCCGTCATAAAAACCGAAAACCCCACAAAGGAACAGCTTGCCCAGCTGGACTCCAACATAAACGCCCTAAACGAGCTGCTGGCTCTTGACGGCAAGCAAACGGTGAAGGCACTGGCAGAGATACACAAGGAAATGGCAGTCAAGGACGCTCTTTCCGGCAAGAAAATCTTTCCCGACAAAATGGCAAAAATTGAAGCCGCCGTGGGCGAAAACACCAACTCCCTTGCCGCAGCCCTTCGGGAAGAAAAGAACGCCTCCGATGTTTCCCAAGCGGCAAAGGACTTCCTTGCCGGGAACAAGGGCGGCGACGGAAATCTCCTTAACGCCGCAGGCGGCGGAGGAGAAGCAGGAACGGGCGCCGGCGCCGGCACAGCAGCGGGAACCGGGGGCAAAAAAATGGACCCCGCCCAGCTTGCGGAAAAATTCGGTCAGGAGATTACCCTCCTTGCCCTCCAAGACTACTACGACGAAACAAAGGACCCGGAGATTTTGGCTCTTTTAACCTCCACCGCCCAAAAGCAAATCAACTCGGGAAGCCTCACAGTTTATGTCAGACTTGACTCAAAGGTCACCGAATATGTTCCTCTCTCCGCAATCCACGCCTACAGCGGCATGCGCTACATTGAGGACAAAAAGAACTCGGCGGCAACACTGGCGAACGGCGCCAACTACTACGGCTTCAAGGCTTATTCCGACGCTGTTACCCGCGGCAAGGAAAAAACCGAAGTTACCTATATGCCCCAGCCCGCAGGTTTCCAAAACGGCATACACATCTGTGAGGAATATTCCCTTAAGGAATTCGGCATCGACTGCATCTACCTCACAGGCAGCAAATACGCGGTTTTGTGCACCGAAGAGCTACGCAAGCAGGCAGACGAGCTTTTGGCTTCGCTGCTATCCTAAGGAACCTCTGATTAAATCCCCCCAAACTGAGAAAGTGGTGATGCAATGGCTGATTATCCTATAGTTGCGGATGTTTCCTCCTATATGGTCCAGCTCCTTCGAAGTAAAATGTGCCCGGAGCCAATTCCCTCCCCAAACAACATTGAGGTTTCCTCCCCGGCGGAACAGGATGTTGACTATATTCTGGGACTTTACCTCTACGACATCAGGGAGGAGGGCGAGGTATCCGTACCCTCGCTTATCGGCTCAGGCAAATCCAGACTTCGGCGCCCACCCCGCCCCTACAGCCTCTACTACATGCTTTTTATCAACGGTTCCTCCCAAATGGGACTAAAGGCGGGCGATGTTCAAAAAATCATCGGCAGAGCGGCTCAGGTGGTAAACGACGGAAACTCCGTTTCTCCCATCAAGCTGCAACCTTGGCTGGAATCCCCCGAACCTCCAATCCAATTCACCCCCGCAAAAATCTCCTTGGAGGATAAGGTTCGCGTTTGGTCCGCCATCAACAAGCCCTATCAAGTCAGCCTGTTCTACAAGGCTTGTCCTGTATTCCTCTCCAGCGAAATCATCGTGGATTCTCCGCGTGTTACGGAAGCCCAATTTGCCGTCAGCATCCGCGAAGATGGAAAGGGGGAGTAGACAATGGATGGCTTTGTCATCAAACACCATCTGGATTTGGCACTCCAATTCATGGACACCACAACGGGCAGACCCGTTTCGGGATCCGTCCTTCGGCTTAGCCGAGACGGAAAGCTACTGTGTCCCTTGGAAAAAGAAAGAGGAATGCTGGTTTTCTCCGGACTGGGGCGAGATGACTTCACACTTTCGATTAGCTCCCGAGAATATGAGAACAGGGAAATCCCAATCCGCTTCGGCGAAATTGACGAAAAATTTCCCCTAATCTTGTGTCAGATGGTTCCCTCGGCAGCAAACTACGTCCCCACAACCTGCCTTAGCCTTGTGGGAAAATTACCCGGCATCAGTCAGCTAACCGCCGTCCGAATGGGCGACAACGCCTGCCTTATCAGGGAATTTGACCCCAAAAAAAAGAACGTCACTCTTTTCAATCCCCACAAGCTGGAGCTTAACCGCATCCACTACGCTCTTGTGGATCCGGAGAAAAAATGCTACGAGCGTTTCCAAATCCTTCAGCGGATTGATGACAACACCGTTAAAATAGACCGTGCTCTGGAAACAGAATTCGGAAACTATTTCCCCATAACCTCAGTTTTGTTCGGAAAAA
>JAVVZC010000059.1:1549-3884 GCA_036650755.1 Oscillospiraceae bacterium | reverse complement strand
CTGGAAACAGAATTCGGAAACTATTTCCCCATAACCTCAGTTTTGTTCGGAAAAACAGGGGAGGACGGAAGCTATTGCCTGCGTGTTCGCGACAACTCGTCGTCGGCAAGCTGGCTTGTCAGCTACAAGCTTGAAAATCAAACCTATTTTAGCCTTATGGATCTTCGGCTGGAGCATTCAATTGCGCCGCTGCGGGATCCGGAAATCAAACAAAAGGAGTGAGTGAAAAAATGCCTCAACCGGTAGTTTCGGGAGCTACCATAGCCTGTTCCAACGGTACGACACCCGGGCAGCTTATGTCGCAATCAACAATCAAAATCGGCGGAGCCCCGGTGCTGACCACAAAGGACATTACCCCAATCACAAACGTCAGCCCCTGCGGAAACTGCACGTCCCTAACCTTCCCCGCAACCGCTTCGGCAACAGCCGCCGCCCTTGGAGTTCTCACTCCAATGCCCTGCATCCCCGCACCTCTGAGCATTTGGACCTGCTCGGGAACACCCAATGTGGGCGGAAGCCCCGGACTTTCCACCGCGGGAAACCTCAAATGTGCCTATGGAGGCATAATCTCAATCGTTGACTCCGGTCAAAAAACAACAGTCTATTAGTCCAACAAAAAAATACAAGTATATAAGGAGGTAGCTTTGGGCATCCCCAAAGCCAGAAGAATTATGGCAGAATATTTATCTCCCGGTGTCTATGTCGAGGAATATGATTCCTCGCCCCGCGCAATAGAGGGCGTTGGCACCAGCACAGCCGGTTTTATCGGCATGACAGTTAAGGGACCCACCATCGGCGCACCTGTTCTTTGCACCAGCTTTTCCGACTTCCAGCGTCAGTTCGGCGGCTATCTGAGCGAATATTCACATGGCGAATTTCGTTTCCTTCCCCCCAGCGTTGAGCAATTTTTCGTAAACGGCGGAACACGCTGCTTCATCAGCCGCGTCATCCCCGAGGACGCAAAGGTCGCCGTCGGCGCCACAGACGCCATTTCCCTCTCCGCTAAAAACGAAGGCAAATGGGGCAATCGCATCCTAATCACCTTCACCACCGTCAATAAGCGCAAGCTTCAGCTTATCCGCAAGGAAGGCGAAATGGTCTATGTTGCCAAGAATTGCTCCGGCTTCGCAGAGGGCGATATCGTTGAATTTGCCGGCGAGCTGAACCGCATTTCCGCGCTTTACGAAAACACCATCACCTTTGAGCGGGAATTTGCAGGCGACCCTGTTGACAACGCTCTTGTTCCCAAGGCTCTGCTCTATTCCGTTGAAATGGACCTTGCAGTCCGTTATGAGGGCGAAACCGAATTCTACAATTCCATTTCCCTGAACACCACCGCTCCAAACTACCTTGCGGAAAAGCTTTCCGCCAGCAATCTCGTTGTTGTAAATTCCGTCACAGCCACCGACGACATTGTTAACCCCGTCACCGCCATTTTGGGCGAGGGCAAGCTTGCCGGCTCCATCGCCTTCACAGGCGGCAGCGACGGCTCAATGGACACAGTTAACGCCGGCGTTTTCATCGGCGCGGACGGCGGCCCGGGCAAGCGCTCCGGCATCAACGCCTTCAAGGAAAACACCGTGGCAAGCATCATTGCAGTCCCCGGCGTTACCATCCCCGAAGTCATTGTTTCCTTGGTTGCCCATTGCGAAAACGAAGCATCCCGCTTCGCAATTTTGGACGTTCCCCAAAATCTTGTCAAGACCAACGACATTATCGACTATCGCGCCATTGTGGACTCCACCTATGCCGCCTTCTATCATCCTTGGATTCAAATCTTTGACCCCATCACAAAGAAGCCCGGCTTCGTTCCCCCATCCGGCGCAATCGCAGGCGTTTATTCCCGCACAGACGTTTCCCGCGGCGTACATAAAGCACCCGCAAACGAAACCGTTCAGTGCTCCGGACTTTCCGTCAACTACAACACCGGCGAGCAAGACATCTTAAACCCCGCAGGCGTCAACCTTATCCGCGCGCTTCCCGGTCAGGGCATCCGCGTTTGGGGCGCACGCACAGCCAGCAGCAACGCAAACTTCAAGTATGTCAACGTTCGCCGCCTGTTCATCTTTGTTGAGCAGTCCATCAAGAACGCTACAAACTGGGTGGTTTTCGAGCCTAACAACTCCTCTCTCTGGGCGCGTGTTCAGATGACAGTTTCCTCCTTCCTTGAGAACCTTTTCCGCGCGGGTATGTTCTCCGGAGAAACTCCCTCAGAGGCTTACTTCGTTGATATCGGACCCTCCACAATGAGCCGTGACGACATCATGAACGGCAGACTAATCTGCGAAATCGGCATCGCCCCCTCCCGTCCCGCAGAGTTCGTTATCTTCCGCGT
>JAVVZC010000059.1:0-1449 GCA_036650755.1 Oscillospiraceae bacterium | reverse complement strand
ACAGTTGACGTAATCGAGTTCCGTCAGGGCAACTCACACTCAATGGCACCCGTCAAAATTCAGGGTCTTGTAAAGCACGGCAACATCACCCTCAAAATGGGCTATACCCGCAGCCAAGCATTCAAGGAGTGGGTCATTGCCTGCGTTTCCGAGCACCGCGGCGAAACACCCCGCCGCAACGTCACCATCGAAATGATCGACATTGGCCCCGGTGTTCCCCCCTCCATCGTTGAATCCGTTTCCGGCACCATTATCTGGGTTCTCAAGGACGCATGGGTCACAAAATACACAGGCCCCGACCTTAACGCCTCCACCAGCGAGGTTGCAATCGAAAGCATCGAAATCGCCTACGAGGAGCTTACTATTCCCAACTAAGCGGAAGCTCATTGCGGCGGAGCGTATCACTCCGCTCCGCCGCAAAAATCAAAGACGCGCCGTAGGTGAACGGCAGAAAAAAGGGAGACAACATAAGCTATGACAACCGTATATGATTTTGAACTTCCCCGGGGCTATGTGGACTCTGTGGGCGAAATTCACAAACGAGGCAAAATGCGTCTTGCAACAGCGGGCGATGAAATTTCCGCAACTCGGGATCCCCGCGTTATCTCCAACCCCTCATACCTCACAATCGTGATTTTGGCTTCGGTTGTAACCGAGCTTGAGGGCATGGACACCATTGTCCCCACAATTATCGAGCGCCTGTTTACAGCCGACCTTGCTTTTTTGCAGGATATGTACCAGCGCATCAACAGCATTGATCCACCCACAATGACCGTTGTTTGCCCGGATTGCGGCAAGGTGTTTGAGGCTCCAATAAATTTTACGCGCGAGGGATAAGGCTGTATCCCCAAGAGGAGCTGTTTCGGGAGATGGGCTTTATCTCCTATTACTTTCACTGGGGACAAGAGGATGTTATGGCGCTGGATCACAGCACAAGGCGACGCTGGTGCGAGGAAATTTCCTCCATCAACAACAGCATAAATCCCTCGGACACGAAAAAGAAAAAGGAAAAATCCATTTTAGAGCTGGGTAGAAGATAAGCATTGGCACATTGGGAGGCAAGAGCATGGCGGATATGGTAACAAGTATCACAGACGAAAACACCTTAGTATCAAATCAGGGCAAGCACCCGCTTGTAAACTTTAACTTTATGCTTCGGGTTGAGGCTTTATTTGACCTGCCCTGCAAGAGTGTTCATGCCTTCACAAGGGAACTGGAATACGAATTTATCCAAGAGGGCGGATTGAACGACTATGTCCATATGCGCCGCAAGCCAATTTCCAAGCCATTCACCTTGGAAATTGAACGCTATGTGGGTCTTGATTACTTCGATTGCATCCCCCTTGGTGCCGACCTTGTTCTTCCGCTTATGCTTTTTGTCAGCCGCTATGTGGGGCAATTTATCCCCTTTGTGGTTGCGCGCACCTATGTCTTTACGGGCTGCACCGT
>JAVVZC010000058.1:0-7426 GCA_036650755.1 Oscillospiraceae bacterium | reverse complement strand
CCTGTCGGGGCGTCTCATTCGTACGTCTGTAGATTATATCATCATTTTTAACTTGTAGCAATACACCTATTTATGTTATACTATAATATAAACTATAATATCCGATATCTGTGCCCGGGTTTGGGCGGCGGGGGCTTTGGCTGCTC
Source organism: Oscillospiraceae bacterium (assembly GCA_036650755.1). Taxonomy (GTDB): domain Bacteria; phylum Bacillota; class Clostridia; order Oscillospirales; family Oscillospiraceae; genus UBA2658. Next base: position 7,280 of record JAVVZC010000058.1, on the reverse strand, counting down.
TGCCTTAAACCGGCTTAAACACACACTTATACATTAACGAAAGAGGTGCAAAATCATCATGATGAACACAACAACTGTGGAAATTGCAGGCTGCAACTACCAAATCAAAACCGACGAGGATCCCGAATACGTCCGCATGCTTGCAAATTTTGTAACCGTCAAAATTTTCGAGATAAAGCGGGATTCAGGTGCTTCCGCCTTGGATTGCGCCACGATGGCGGCGCTTGACATTGCCGACTTTTACTTCAAGGAGCAGGAAAAGAAAAAGCCTGCGCCCAAGAAAAAAGCGGCTGCGCCCGCTCCCGAAAACACAAGTCTCATCTAGTCTGAGGAAGCGCCGATTTTTCTCGGCTTCCCAAGCGAAAGGCAAAAAATACAATGCTTGAACTTTTATCTCCTGCCGGCTCGCCGGAGGCGGTTGTTGCCGCTGTCCAAAGCGGGGCGGACGCAATTTACATGGGCTTTGGCGGTTTTAACGCCCGCCGCAGCGCAAAAAATTTCACGGACGAGGAATTTGCTTCCGCCGTCCGCTATTGTCGTGCCCGGGGTTGCCGGGTTTACCTCACCCTCAACACCCTTGTGAGCGACAGGGAGCTGGACGACGCGGTTAAGCTTGCCGCCACAGCTTCGGAGCTGGGGGTGGATGGGGTTATCGTTCAGGATTTGGGGCTTTTGCGGGTACTAAAATGCGCCCTGCCGGAGCTGCCTCTCCACGCCTCCACCCAAATGAGCATCCACAATCTTGCGGGGGTTCAGGCGGCGGCGGAGCTGGGGGTCACCCGTGCTGTTTTGGCACGGGAGCTCAGCTTTGAACAAATTTCCGAAATCGCCGCGGCATCACCCATTGAACTCGAAATCTTCGCCCACGGCGCTTTTTGCTTCTGCCATTCCGGGCAGTGCTACATGAGCGCCCTAATCGGACGCCGCAGCGGAAACCGTGGCGCCTGCGCCCAGCCCTGCCGCCTCCAATACAGCCTTGGCGGCCGCATGGACGATTACCCCTTAAGTCTTAAGGACAACTGTCTCGTGAACCACTTGGAGGAACTGGAAAAAATCGGCGTCACTTGTGTGAAAATCGAAGGTCGCATGAAGCGCCCCGAATATTCCGCCATCGTCACCGGCATCTATTCCCGAGCAATCCGCGACAAAAAAGAGCCCTCACTCCAAGAAATGCAACAGCTGGAAATGGCTTTTTCCCGCCAAGGCTTTACAGACGGCTACTTCACCGGGAAAAAAGGCAGCGAGATGTTCGGCACCCGTGGGGAGCCGGAGCGGGACGCGAACAAGCTTTTCAGCGCCGCAAAAAAGGGCTATGCAAATTCCGAGCTGCGCCGTGTTCCCGTCAAGTTTTTCTCCATCATCAAGGCGGGGGAAAAATCCCGCTTCGCGGTTGAGGATAAAGACGGCAACAAGGTTTTGCTGGACGGCCCCCAGCCCCAGCCCGCCCAAAATCAGGCGCTCAGCGAAAAGGCGCTTTTTGACCAGCTCTACAAAACCGGCGGCACACCCTATGCCTGCTTTGACGTTTCCTCTGTTTTGGATGAGGGACTTTTCCTGCCCGCCGCCGCCATAAACGAGGTTCGCCGTTCACTTTTGGACCAACTGACCGAGCTTCGAAAAACACCGCCCCCGCGCAAAATCGGCAAGATGCCGAAAGCGCCTCTGAACGTAAAAACTCTGGGCGCTCCAAAAATGATTTTTCAGGTTTCCGGTGCCGCCCAGCTCACAAAGGAGCTTGCGGAGCTGCGCCCGGACTATATTTACGTTCCGCTGGAAATACTTATCAAGGAGCCGGAAAGGGTTTTGCCCTTTGTTGCAAACGGCTCTGTTCCCGTTGCCGTGCTGCCCCGAGTTATCGCCGGGAAAAAGCAAATGGCAGAGGTTTCGGAAATGCTGCTCAAGGCAAAGAAAATGGGCGCCGACCACGCCTTGGTGGGCAATTTGGGTCACATTTTGGCGGCAAAGACGGCGGGCTTCGAAATTTTCGGAGACTTTGGTCTGAACGTCTACAACTCCGACGCGCTTCAGGTTTTGAAGGCGGCGGGCTTCTCCTCCGCCACTGCCTCCTTTGAGCTTCGCATGAGCCAAATTCGGGATTTACAAAAACCCATCAACACCGAAATTATCGTCTACGGGCGTTTGCCCCTTATGGTCACCGACCAGTGCATCATCAAAAACAGCGCCGGGCACTGCAATTGCGAAAACCCCTCTCAGCTTTCCGACCGCACAGGCTCCATCTTCCCCGTTATGCGTGAATTCGGCTGCCGCAACGTCATCTACAACGCCCACAAGCTATTTTTGGCGGACAAGCGTTCCGATTACGAAGCTGTTGGAATTTGGGGCGCAAGGCTCCTCTTTACAAACGAGGGACCCGAGGAATGCGTCCGCATCGGGGAAAGCTATCTTGGCAAAAGCGACTACGCGCCCAACGAAATGACAAGAGGACTTTATTATCGCGGCGTGGAATAAAAGCGCCGCCCTGTTTGGAGGACAAAAATCATGAACATTGTGCTTGCCTCGGCATCCCCGCGCAGGCGTGAGCTTCTCATGATGCTGGGAATGCCAAACCTTACCATAATCCCCGCCGTTGGGGAGGAAGTTATAACCGAGGGCATGAAGCCCGACGCCGCTGTTTGCGCACTGTCACGGCAAAAGGCGGAGGAAGTCTCAAAGCTTTGCAAGCTGGACGACCTTATCATCGCCGCGGACACCATTGTTTTCACCGGGGGCGAAATTCTTGGCAAGCCCTTGGATGAAAAGGACGCCGCCCGAATGCTGAAAAGGCTTTCAAACCGCAGTCATCTTGTCTACACAGGCGTTACGATTATGCGGGGCGACACAATCATTACCCAATGCGAGCGAACAAAGGTGCATTTTCGCCGTCTTACGGAAAGTGAAATTTCCGCCTATATCAAAACCGGCGAGCCAATGGACAAGGCGGGCGCCTATGGCGTTCAGGGTCTTGGCTCAATCTTTGTGGACAGGCTTTCGGGCGATTATTTCAACGTTATGGGCTTGCCCCTGTGCAGGCTCTCAAAAATGCTTAAAAAAATGGGCGTGAGTATAATTTGAAGCAGTTTAAAGAATATATGAAAAAAAACGGAACCCGAATGGGCGCTCTTGTGCTTTTGGCGGCGCTGATTTTCGGCTTCGCCCTTGGCAGCTCAAAGGGTCAGGCAAGCGCGGCGGAAAATGCGGCGGGCGAGCTTTCAAAGCCCGCAAAGCAGGCAGCCACGGGAATTATCGGCTGGCTTGAGGGGATTTACGGCTACATGTTCCGCTATGATGAGCTTGCGGCGGAAAACGAAGCCCTCAAAACCAAGCTTGCGACGGCGGAAAACGAATTGCGTGAAGCAAAGCAGTTTGTCCGTGAGAACGAGCGCTTGCGCAAGGTTTTGGAGCTTCGCCCCAAGCACAAGGACTTCAAATTCGAGTCCGCCATGATAATCGACCGTCCCCCCTCAAACTGGAGCGACACCCTTACAATCAGCAAGGGCAAGGAAAGCGACCTTCAAGTCGGCGACTGTGTTGTTGACAGCGCCTACAATCTTGTGGGTCAAATCACCGAGCTGGGCACAGGCTGGGCAACTGTTCGCACCCTTATCGACGCCGACATGCGAGTTGGCGCGCTGGTGGGCGAGGGCGGCTCTGCCGCTGTTGTTGTGGGCGACTTCGGGCTTATGGCAAGGGGCGAAATCAAGCTTTCCTACCTTAGCGACAAGGCGCAGGTTTTGGAGGGGGACATCATCCTCACCTCCGGCAAGGGCGGCTCCTTCCCCCGTGGGCTTGTAATCGGAAGCGTAACAGGCATCCAAACCGAAGCGGGCGGTCAGGTGGAATATGCCACCCTCACCCCGGCTAGTGAGCTTTCAAAGCTCTCTCAAGTATTCGTAATCAAGGATTTTGATGTGGTTGAATAGTCCTTCGGAGGAAAAATATGCTTTTTGACCTTATAAACATAGAAAAAGTCCGAAAAGCCTTTATCTACGCGGGCTTTAGCCTTCTTGTCCTTTTAGTTCAGGACATCATCCTTGCCCGCATCCAATTATTCGGCGTAAGGGCAATTTTGCTCCCCGTTGCCGTTGTTGCCATCGGCTTTTTTGAGGGCGGAATTTGGGGCGGAGTTTTCGGGCTTATCATCGGCGTTTTTGGGGATATGAGCTTCAACGACTCTCCGGTTTTAATGACCGTGATTTTCCCCTTTATCGGCTTTTTCGCGGGAGTTTTGCGCAGCTTTTTTGTGAATAAGCGCTTTTTCTCCTTTTTCTTTGTGTGCGTCGCCGCCCTTATCATCACGGCGCTTGCCCAAATGTTTCACCTTATCATCATCAGAGACGCGGACATTCTTGCCCTATTTTTCACAGGCGGGCTGCAAACCCTGCTGTCTCTGCCACTGATTTTCGCCGTCTATTTTCCCTGCCGCGCCTTGGCAAGACTGGATTTGAGCAAATAGTTCCCCCGGGAAAGGATTTCATATGGATAAGCTGGTAAAGCCATCGCGGCTTGCTATCATCATAATACTACTTATTATAATGTCGGTAACGCTCTTTATCTCCCTTTACCGCCTGCAAATTATCGACGGCGCCGCCTATTACGAGCAGTCGAAAAACAGCATCTCCTCCACAAGCGTGGTGGAGGCGGTTCGGGGCAACATCTTTGACCGTTACGGCCGCAGCATGACCTCAAACCGCACCTGCAACAACCTTGTCATCAACACCGACGAGCTTTTTGAGCAGAGCGACCCCAACGCCATCATTTTGCAGCTCACCCAATCGGTTTTGGATTCCGGCAACAGCTACACGGACACCCTGCCCATCACCAAGCAGGCACCCTTTGAATTTATCCCCAAAATGACGGACATTCAGCGCACGGCGCTCAACGGCTACTTCGAAGCAAACGACCTGCCCGTCTCCACCTCCGCCGTTGAGCTTATGGCGTTTTTCCGCAAAAAATTTGATATCGACAACAACTACAGCTCCGACCAAATGCGCACCATCGCCGGAGTTCGCTACGAAATAAAAATCCGCCACATCGACACAATCCACACCTCCGACTATATTTTCGCGGAGGATGTGAGCATCGACCTCATCACAAGGCTCATGGAAAACGACGTGCCCGGCTTTGAGGTTCGCTCCTCCTTTATCCGTGAATACAACACCGGCTATGGCGCCCATATTTTGGGCTATGTGGGCATGATGAACGCCGAGGAATACAAGGAGCTTAAGGGCGAGGGCTACCCCCTTAACGCCGTAATCGGCAAGGACGGCATGGAAAAAGCCTTCGAAAAATACCTTCACGGCACCGATGGCAGAGCAGTTGTCACAAGCACCCGAGGCGGCACCATAATCGGCACAAAATACCTTCAGGAGCCGCTGCCGGGCAACAACGTCTATTCCACCATCGACCTTGGCATCCAAGAAAAGGCGGAGCTTTCCCTCAGCAACTACATGACCGAAACCAACGCGAAGCGTGAAATCGACAACGCAAAATATAAGGCTTTGGGCGAGACGGACGAAATCAAGGAGCTTATCACCGGCGGCGCTGTCGCCGCTGTGAACGTCAAAACAGGCGAGCCACTTTGCCTTGCCAGCGCCCCCAGCTTTGACCTTAACACCTTTTTGGAGGATTTTTCCAAGCTTAATGAGGACAAAAACACCCCAATGGTAAACCGTGCCCTTATGGGCACCTATGCCCCCGGCTCCACCTTCAAGCCCGTAACCGCCATCGCCGCCCTAAACGAGGGCGTTGCGGAGGTAAACACCACAGTCTACGATAAGGGCAAATTCGAAAAATACAAGGACAGCGGCTATTCACCGGAATGCTGGCTCTATCCCCACGGCTCCCACGGAGACGTGAACGTTACGGGAGCGCTTAAGGTTTCCTGCAACTACTACTTCTACACCATCGGCAACCTTTTGGGCATCGACAAAATGGCGGAATATGCCCTGCGCTTTGGGCTGGGCAAGCACACGGGCATCGAGCTTCCCGAGGAAATCGGCATAATGGCAAACCAAAAATACAAAAAGGAAGTCATTGAGGAAAAGTGGTACCAAGGCGACACCCTCTCCGCCGCAATCGGTCAGTCCTACAGCCTTTTCACACCCCTCCAAATCGCAAACTACATCGCCGCCGTGGCAAACAACGGCACCCGCTACGAGGCGTCCATCCTAAAATCCGTGCGAAGCTACGACTCCGCAAAGAGCATTTATGTCCGTCAGCCCAAGGTTGCGGAAACCGTTTCCGCCGACCAAAAATACTACGACGCTGTTAAGCTTGGCATGTATCAGGTGGCAAACGACATCGACGGAACAGCCTTTAAGGTCTTTGGAAACTACCCCGTTAAGGTCGCGGCAAAAACCGGAACGGCAGAGCGGGGCAAGACAGAAACCAACAACGGCGTGTTCGTTTGCTACGCCCCCTATGACGACCCGGAAATCGCGGTTGCGGTGGTTGTGGAGAAGGGCGGCTCCGGTTCAGCCCTTGCGGGAATTGCAAAAGACGTGCTGGATTACTATTTTGCCTTCAAAAACAGCTCCGCAGTGCCCGAAACCGAAAACTCTCTGCTAAAATAACTCCACATACTGTTGATATTTCTATAATTTTAATGTATAATAATCGGCATAGTGACAGTATTTAATATAACAGTACCTGTTCTATCAAAAAAGTATTCAGTCAAAAACAGGGAAAGGATGATGACCATGAATATCGCTCTTATGGCGCACGACAACAAAAAGGAGCTAATGGTGCAATTTTGCATTGCATATTGCGGCATTTTGTCCGAACATTCAATCTGTGCCACAGCCACAACAGGACGTCTCGTTGCCGACGCAACCGGACTTCCAATAACCCTATACCTTAGCGCGGCCCAAGGCGGAAGCCAGCAAATCAGTGCCCGCATTGCATATAACGAAATCGATCTTGTCCTGTTTTTTTGGGATCCCTCCTCAAACGACGCGGATAAAGACGTTGTTGCAATCTCCCGAGCCTGCGACCAGCACAGCATCCCCTTTGCCTCAAATGTGGCAACGGCGGAGGTCCTAATCCAAGGCTTAAAGCGCGGCGACCTTAGCTGGCGCGACATAGTCAACCCCAAAAAATAAGCACAAAATAGTCCGTTTGACGCTCTCGTCCCAATTCGGGAGGGGAGCGTTATTGATGTTCAACGAAAAATTTAAATTTTCACCGAAAGGAATTCACATACATGGAAAGAATTAAGCCCCGCACGCTCTCGGGCTTCATGGAGCTGCTCCCGGAAAAACAGGCGCAAATGGAGCGCATCA
>JAVVZC010000057.1:0-7481 GCA_036650755.1 Oscillospiraceae bacterium | reverse complement strand
GGGCGGCTTTGCCCCGGACTGGAGAATTCTTTTGAAATACTCAAACATTAGGCGGGCTGTCTTTCTTGACCGCCCGAACCGCTTTATTGCGAATATTCTGCTTGAGGGCGAAGTGCAAATTTGCCACGTCAAGAACACCGGGCGCTGTCGGGAGCTGCTTTTGCCCGGGGCGGAAATATATGTTCAGGACTGCCCGAAGCCGGAACGAAAAACAAAATTTGACCTTATTTCCGTCCGAAAAGACGGGCGGCTCATCAATATCGACTCCAACGCGCCCAATCGGATTTTCTCCGAGTGGGTCATCAGCAGCGGACTTTTCAAGGATTTGCGCCTTCTTCGCCGTGAATGCACCCACGGCGACTCCCGCTTCGATTTTTATCTTGAAGCCGACCGCCAATCAATTTTTGTGGAGGTAAAGGGCGTCACCCTTGAAGAAAACGGCGTGGTTCGCTTTCCCGACGCGCCCACGGAGCGTGGTGTGAAGCACCTTCGTGGTCTTATAAATTGCGTCAACGAGGGGCTTTCCGCCTACATTGTTTTCATTATTCAAATGCAGGACGTGAAGTATTTTGAGCCGAACATTGCCACCCAGCCCGAATTTGCCGAAGCGCTTCGGGACGCCAAAGCCGCCGGCGTACATATTCTTGCCCTTGACTGCAAGGTTACGGAAAGCGGCATCTACGCCCGAAATCAGGTGGAGGTGCGGCTGTGAACCCGGAATATCGGCTTGTTTTTTCAAATCGAAAATCCCTCTCAATCGAAATCACCCGAGAGCTTGAGGTCATTGTCCGCGCGCCAATGCGCTGTCCCAAGCGGGAAATTGAGCGCTTTGTTTCGGCGCATGAGGCTTGGCTTTCGGAGCACCTTGAAAGACAGCGCCTGCGTTCCGAAGCCCACCCAAAGCCCTCCCCGGAGGAGCGCCTTGCTTTCATCGACCGCGCCCTTGCGGAAATTCCGCCCCTTGTTTCCCGCTTTGCCCAAAGCATGGGGCTTTGCCCCGTCGGCATCAAAATCACCTCGGCGGAAAAGCGTTTTGGCAGTTGCAGCGCGAAAAACTCACTTTGCTTCTCATGGCGGCTCATGGATTACCCCCAAGCCGCCATCGAATACGTTGTGGTTCACGAGCTGGCGCACATCGTTCACAAAAACCACGGGCGGGAATTTTACGCCCTTATCGCCACCGTTCTCCCCGACTACAAGGCACGTGAAAAGCTTTTACGCCGATAAATTTCAAAAAAATATCCTGCCGCAGAAAACTTTTGTTTTCGCGGCAGGATATTTTACTGTTTGATTTTGGCTATAAAAATGCGCCCTCGTGATTTAAATCACGGGAACGCGCCAACTGAAAAAAGTTTAGGTTATTTATATGAAAACCACAAAATGTGGGAATCAAGCTAAAAGGGTAAACTATCTGTCGCTGGGGACGGTGGTTGTATCGCCAAAAATCATGTCGTCTACGTCGCCGTGTGTGGTCTTTTTAATCATTCATATCAACTCCTTTCTTAATTGATAACTGGATTATATCACCCCCTTGGGGGTTTGTCAAGTATTTTGCACAAATTGAATGTGAATTATTTGTGAAGAATAACCATCTTTTTTGTAAAATCTTGTTGAGGGCTTTGAGGGGGCACTGCCAAGGGAGAAAAGTCTCCCTTGGCAGCTGTTTTTTTGTGAATAGCAACCGTGCGGATTTGCTATGCTTTTCTTGCCCGTCTTTTTGATAGAAGCTCATCCTTTTTGGCTCTGCGAAGGCTTAGTTTTCTTTCCAAAACCGCGAAGGCGCGGGAGAGCAGGCGCATCAGCGGGTATGCAAGCAGGGCAAAAACCAAAAGCACCAGCATTGAGGGGAAGCCCAAGGGTGAAAGCGTGAAGAACTGGCGGAAGAACAAAAGGCAAACCAAAAGTGCCACGGACATTGCGACCATCAAAAGCTTGCGCAGATTGTCATAGGGCTGGCAGGTGTTGTTCAAAACCAAAAGCCCGACCACGCCCATGATGATGGCGCAGATTGTGGAGACTTCGATTTCCGGCAGGTGGAAGGCAAAGTTGAAAAGCATTACGCCAACGATTAGGATGATGTCCGTCAGCCCGCCGGGCAGGGCACGATACAGCACGTTACGCATGAAGTTGCCCTTTACAAGGCTGTTGTTCGGCTCCATGGCAAGCACAAAGGAGGGAATTCCGATTGTTAGCACGCTGACCAAGCTGAGCTGTGCCGGCGTTACGGGATAGGTGAAGGTGAAAACCAAGGAGATTAGCGCCATCACAAAGGAGGAGATGTTTTTTACAAGGAAAAGCGCGGCGCTTCGCTCAATGTTGTTGATGACACGGCGCCCCTCCATGACAACAGAGGGCATTGCGCCAAAGTTTGAGTCCAGCAAAACCACGTGGGAAACCTGACAGGCAACGTCGCTTCCCGAAGCCATTGCAACACTGCAATCGGCTTCCTTAAGCGCCAAAACGTCGTTTACGCCGTCGCCCGTCATGGCAACGGTGTGACCGTCCGCCTTCATTGCGCGGACAAGCTTTCGCTTTTGGTCGGGTGTTACGCGCCCAAAAACCGTGAATTCACGGGTTGCTTCCCTAATCATGCGGTCGTCTGTGAGACTGCGGGCGTCCACGTATTTTTCCGCGTTTTCGATGCCCGCCCGCTTTGCGACCTCGGAAACCGTGAGGGCGTTGTCGCCGGAGATTACCTTGATTGAAACGCCCTGCTGAGCGAAAAATTGGAAGGTTTCCGGGGCGTTTTTGCGGATTTTGTTGGCAAGCAACACCAAGGACAGGGGCAAAATGTCCTCTGTCAGGCTCTCGTCCGTCAGCTTGCCGTCATAGAGGGCAAGGAGCAGAACACGGCAGCCTTTTTTTGAATATTTTTCGATTTCATCGCTGTATTTTGAGTAATCCTCGCCCAAAATAACGTCCGGCGCACCGAGAATGTAGGTTTCATCTTGGTGGAAGGACACGCCGCCGTATTTTTTTACGGAGGTGAAGGGCAGGGTTTCCAGAGCGGTTTGGTTTGGGGCACCTGTAAAGTATTTGCGGAGCGCCGCCATGGTGTCGTTATCGTCCTGCATGGCATAGACGTAATCGGACATTATCATGCGGATATCATCCGCCACAAAGCGATCCTCGCAAAGGGGGCAAATGTCCTCAACAATCATTTTGTTTTCGGTTATTGTGCCGGTTTTGTCCACGCAAAGCACATCGACGCGGGCAAGGGTTTCGATGCAGTTCATGTCGTGGACAAGGGTTTTTCGCTGGGCAAGACGCACCACGGCGGCAACGAGGGCAAGGCTTGTGAGGAGGTAAAGCCCCTCGGGTATCATGCCGACGAGAGCGCCCACGGTGCTGACAACGCCGCTTTGGACACTGCCGTGGAGCCAAGCGATTTCCTTGATTGCCATAAGGGTGCCGATGGGGATTAGGGCGATGCCGATCCATTTTACAAGGCTTGAGAGGGAGCGCATCATTTCGGATTGCTTTTGACCCCTGCTTTTTTTCGATTCAAGAGTAAGCCTTGAAACGTAGGAGTCCCGTCCCACTCGGGTGAGCCTTGCATAGACGGAGCCGCTGACAACAAAGCTGCCCGACATCAGTTCGTCGCCCACGTTTTTGCGGATTTCGTCCGCCTCGCCGGTCATTAGGGCTTCGTTCACCTGACATTCGCCGGAAATGACCACCGCGTCGGCAAAAATTTGGTTGCCGGTTGCGAAAATGACAACATCGTCACGGACGGTTTCGGAGATGTCCACAGTTCGGCGGGCACCGTCCCGCACCACAACGCCCTTTGGCGAGCTGATTATGCTGAGCTTGTCCAGCATTTTTTTGGAGCGAAGCTCCTGAATTATGCCGATAACGCTGTTTGCCAAAACCACGGGCATGAAGGTGAGGTTAACCCAAGAGCCCACGGCGATAACGCAGATTGCCAGCGCAAAAAACACGATGTTGAAGTAGGTAAGCAGGTTTGTGCGGATAATTTGACCCACGGTTTTTGAGGGCGGGTCGATGGAAACGTTGCTACAGCCGTTTTCCAAACGCTCCGCAACCTGACCTGCGTTCAAGCCCATTTCAGCGGAGCTGATGCACTCCGGGATTTCTTTATATTGCGGACGCTCCTCCGCCTTTTTTTTCTTAAAGGAAATGCCAACAGCCATTTGCCCCACTGTCCCCTTGCAATTATTTATATTACTTTTATACTAACACAGATTTGCCTGTTTGGAAGAACATTTTGTTAACATTTTTCTGCCAATTTGCTTACTTTCGGCAATCTTCCAAGGAAAAGCAAAATCCGCCGCGCCACGAATGCAATTCGAGTGGCACGGCGGCGTTTCGCTTAAAGGACTATTTTTGCTTTATTTTACTGCATTCACAAAGTTTGTAAAGATTTGCGCCACTTGGGCTCTTGTTGCCGTGCTCTTGGGATAGAAGCCGCCGTCACCCATGCCGTTTATAACCCCCGCCTGCTGGAGCGCATAAACCGCGGGCTTGGCACCGTCGCTGATGGTGCTGTCGTCTTTAAAGTTTGCAAGAGGGATGGTTTTTGGAAGGGTCTTGCCGCTTGAAAGCGCATATCTGTAAAGGAGCACGCACATCTGCTCCCGCTGAATGTTTGCGTCCGGGGAGAAGGTGCTTGCCGTGGTGCCGTTTGCAATGCCGTTAAGGTATGCCCACTCAACAGAGGGGCTGTAATAGGCGCTGGCGGGCAGGTCGGTGAAGTCCTTGTTGTAGACCTTTAGCAAATCCTGACGGATGAAGCCTGTTACGGTTCTGTATTTGATGTTATACCAGTCGCCGCTTTTTGAAATAACTTGGACAAGGGAGTTTTTGTTTTCCACAAAGCCCGCAACCGAGGCGGTGGTTGAAGGTCCGCTGCGGATATTGACCCCTGTGCCGGTGACAAGCGCCAAGCCGGGCTTAAGGTCGGCGGGAAGTCCCGCAACTCTGCCCAAAACCGTGACGAACATGCCACGGGTCATCATTGCTTCGGGGGAAAAGGTGGTGTCCGAGGTGCCGTTAAAGAGCTTTGCCGAATATGCCGCGGCAACGGCGTTATAGTACCAAGCGTTCGGGGGAACGTCCGTAAAGGGTCCCTGAACCGTGGCGGATTTGAAGCTTGCCGAAATGCTGTGCTTTGCCCGAACATCGGTGAAGGTGTAGGTGCCGACAGCGCCCACGCTTTTTCCGTCCACCAAAACATCCGCGATAAGGAAGTCCTTGTCGGGGGTGATGGTGTAGCTTGCGGAGCCGGTTTCTAAAACTGCGGTGTCGCCCGAGGGGGCAATTTTTCCGCCTGAGCCCGCGCTTGCGGAAATTGTGAAAACCGTGCCCGGTTTATAGGACAAAACCGCGGTTTCGCTGCGGCTCATGCCGATGCCCTCCACCATTGCTTTTATGGTTGTGGGCGCGTTTATTGTGATGGGGCTTGAATATTTAAGGCTTGAGCTTGTTGGCTCCGTGCCGTCCAAGGTGTAGTAAACGCTGCCGCCATTGGTGGCGGAAAGGCTGATTTGGGAGCCGGGGGAAACCACATTTCCCGCCGCCTGCCCGGAGGAGACGGTAGCGGTGGGTTTTTGTGCTTGTGGAATTTTTACGGTGTATTCCAAAATTGTGCTCTGCTGATATTTTCCCGTGACAGCGATTGCCCGAAGCTTTGTTGTTTGGTTAAAGCTGAGCGCCATTGAAAAAGTCGGGCTGCTTGTTGTGGGGACTGTGCCGTCGGTGGTGTAGTAGATGGTGGCACCGGGAGTTTCGCTTGTTAGAGCAACGCTTTTTCCGCCCACATAGGCGCTTGTGCGGCTCTTTGGCGCCGGATCCTTCATGCCGTCAACCGTTTCGCCGTCAAGGGGAACCACGGGGCTGGGGGTATATGTAACTAAATCCCGATTGGGGTTGCGGTAGATTATGTAGCCGCCGTTAAGGTAGTATGCCTGAAGGCTGGCAAGGGATTTTGCTTCGCCGTTGCCGTAGCGGGTTTTCTTTGTGATGACCGGAGTTTGCTCCATGATTTCAACGCCGATAATGTTGCCCTCGGCGTCATAGGTCACATCCGAAACAAGCACCACATGCTCCACGGCTTCATTAAGGCAATCGCCGATTTGAAGGCTGTAAATGCTTTGGTCGCCCACCTTTTGCGCTTCGCCGGGGATGGAATAGGTGGTGCGGCGCTGGGGAAGTCCCCAAGCATAGGACACATAGCCGCTGCAATCGGTTGAATAGGCGGGGGCAATTTTGTTGTAGGTGGAATAGGTGGTGTAGAACTTGCTGGTGTTGTCCAAAACGGCGGCGGCGTAGGTTTCCAAGGAAACGCCGTAGCCTAAATAACCGTTGTTGTTGATGGGCTGACCATAGGCGATGCCTGTATAGGTGGTTTCTGCCTTGAAAACGCCTCTGTTGCCCCACTGGCTTCTGTCCTCAAGTGGCGTCCATTGGATTTCGCTGAGCTGACGGGCGCGCTTGACAATGTTTCGCTGACCTTGGGAAACAGGGGGGATAATCCCTGCTCTGACTTCCGGTGCCAAGGGCGTTGCCGCGTCCTCCGCAAGCAGACCCGCCTGCTGTAAAAGAGGGGTATAGTCGCCTTGGAGCTGGTCGTTTTCGTTGTATTCGCTGACGGTGTTGTTATCGTCCGCCGCCAAAAGCGCGGAAAGGGACACCGTGCCGTGAAGATTGAAGTTTTCAAGGTCATTGTTTTCGTCAAAGCCCTTAAAAAGCTTTGAGAGCTTGACCATATAGTTTTCCTTGTTTTTGAGAAGGACAAGATAATCGCCATCGGTGTAGCAGGAGGTGACGCCTGTGAGAACAATTTTGTCATTTGCCCAAACCGCTTTGTTAAAGGCTTCGCCGCTGAGCAAAAGGTCGCCGTATTTTGTGGGGATAAGCCCCGTGACCTCCGCAACCTGACTTGAACGCTCGGCAATTTTTGAGCCCTGCTTCACGGAAAAAGCCGTGCCGTTTGCAACATAGCGCAGCTCGCCGTCAATGACGTAGAGCTGGGAAATTTTTCCCGAGGCAGTGTGGATGGTTTCGCCCACGCCGCCGCTAAGGGGTGAGCGTTTCACTTGCTCGCCCAAGGTGTAGTAGAGGTAGCCGTTATAAAGGTTAAGGTTTTTGCCCGCATCGGCGCTGATTGGGCGCACAGTTTCGCCGTTTTGGACAAAGATGCCCTTGTCGGAGAAATAGAAGTTGTCGCCGTCCTTCAGCATAATTCCGCCGTTTTGGATGTTCAGGTCGCTGTTGCCCTGCTTTTCCTCACCGGGAGGCGCAGCAAAGCCGCCCACCGGCAAAATGCAGAGGCAAAGCGCCACAGCAAGAATGCTGCTTATCATTTTCTGAAGTATTTTCATAGCGGCTCCTTTATAGCTTGGGCTAATCCGTTTACATAACTACCGAGAGTATAACACTATGCCGGTAGCATTTCAATATAATTAGACGGATTTTGTAATTTTTTGTTCCTTTCTTGGTGAATGAAAGTTTTTTCGGAT
>JAVVZC010000056.1:0-7575 GCA_036650755.1 Oscillospiraceae bacterium | reverse complement strand
TTGAAAGACTTAGAAATAACCCGCTCATCCCCCATGTGGCGGCGGAGCTGCCGGAAAGCGCCGTCCAAACGGCACGGGCACTGCTGGCGGGCGGCATCGACATTTTGGAAATTCCCCTTGGCTCGGCGGCGGGGCTTGAAGCCCTCCGTGCCATTTCGGCGCAAGTGCCCGAAATGCTGGTGGGCGGCGGCGGAGTTTTCACCATCCCCCAAGCAAAAGCGGTTTTGGACGCGGGGGGCGAATTTATCCTCTGCCCCGGCTTTGACCCCGACTTAATCAACTGGTGCGGAGAAAACAAGCTTTGCGTTCTTCCCGGCTGTACAAGCGCTTCGGAAATTGCGGCGGCGGCACAGCTTGGGCTTAGCGTGGTTTCCTTTTCCCCCGCAAATTTTTGCGGCGGTCTTGCCGCAATGCGGGCGCTTTCCGCACCCTTTCCCGGCATGAAGCTTATTCCAAGCGGCGGCGTCACCCTTGAAAACATCGGTGAATACAGCGCCGCGCTCTGCGTTCTCACTGTGGGCGGCGACTTTGTTTGCGGTCCCGACCTTATTTCCGCCGGCAATTTTGAAAAAATCACGGAGCTTTCAAAAAAGGCGATGTTCGCCTCCCTTGACTTTCAGCTTCGCCACATCGGCATCAATTGCAACAGCGACGAGGAGGCAATTTCCCTTGCGGGCAGGTTTGAAAACGCCTTCGGCTTCCCAAAAATCGACGGCGGCGGCTCCGTTTTTGCGGGCACGGAGGTGGAGGTCATGAAGCGCCCCTTCCACGGCGCTTTGGGGCACATTGCCCTGCTCACAAGCTGTGCCGACCGTGCCCTCCCCTTCCTCATAAAAAAGGGGCTGACCCCAATTGAGGACAGCCTTTTCTACAAGGACGGACGACTTTTCGTGGTCTATTTTCAAGAGGATTTCGGCGGCTTCGCCGTCCACCTCCTGCAAAAGCTGGCGGACTGATTTATACAAAAAAACAAGCTGTTCCCATGAGTTTTCACGGGGACAGCTTGTTTTTTTGCTCTATTGGTTTTGGTCACGAAGCAGAAGTTCTTCAAATTGCTCCGCTGTGACCGGCTTTGAGAAGTAGTAGCCCTGCGCCATTTCGCAGCCGCATTCCCGAAGGAAGGTGACCTGCTCCAAGGTTTCCACGCCCTCGGCGACGACGGACATTTTCATTTCCTTCGCCATGGAGATTACGTTTGTGAACACCGCTCTTTCCCGTGGGGAATTAAGGTTTTCGCTCAGCATGGAGCGGTCCAGCTTAAGGGTGTCAACGTCCAGCTCCTTTAGCACGTTAAGGGAGGAATAGCCGGAGCCAAAATCGTCCAGCGAGATGCGGAAGCCCTCACGGTGGAGAGCGTCCAGCACTAAAATCAGCTTGTCCAAATCGGTGTAGACCAAGTTTTCGGTTATTTCCAGTTCAATCATTCGGCTGGGCACGGAGCTTTGCCGAAGCTTGTCGCAGATGATTTCAACATAGTCGGGGTCGTACATGTAGCGGCGGGATTGGTTGATGGAAATTGGCACCGTGGGGACGCCCCTGTCCATTTGGGAGCGCACAAAGTCGCAAAGCTGCTTAAGCATGTACATATCCATGGGGCAAATTGCGCCGTTTTGCTCGAAAAGCGGGATGAAAGCTCCCGGGTAAATTACGCTTCCGTCCGGCTTTATCCAGCGGACAAGCGCCTCGCCGCCCACGATTTTTTCGGTGAGGAGGTCGTATTTGGGCTGGATGAACAGCTTGAATTCGCCGTTTTCCAGTGCCGCGGGCATTGATTTTTCAAGCTCCGTGTCTCGGTCAATGCTACTTTGCATTGCTTCGTCATAGACGGCAACGCCAAGCTCGTAGTTGTTTTTTGCCGTCCTGCGGGCGATGTTTGATTTTTCGATGGCTGACATTATGTCCGTGTCTCGGGCTTGGATTTTGTAGACGCCCAAGGCAAGCTGAACGGAATAGTAGCCGCCGGTGGGCTGTTTCCAAGCGGAAATTTCGTTGCGGAGCCGCTTTATTACTTGCTCCGTTTCGTAGTCGTTGTCCCGCTTGAAGAACAAAAACAGGAACTGGTCGGTGCCCACTCGGGCAAAGGCTTCGCCCTTCATTGAAACGCTTTTTAGGCAGTCCACAATGTGGAGCAGGAATTCGTTGCCCGCCTTGTAGCCCAAATCGTTGTTAAGGTAGCGGAATTGCTTCACGTCGAAATTGAGAAGATTGTATTTTTGAGCGCCGTATTTTCGAAGGAGAGCGCCGGCGTCAAGCTTAAAGCGCTCGGCGTTTTTTGCGCCTGTTAGCTGGTCGTAATACGCAAGCTTAACGATTTGGGCGTTGGCTTTTTTCTTTGTTACGGCGATGTAGAGTGCGGCGGAAAGGATGAGCAGGCAGATGAGGGTAAGGAGCAGTGAGCTGAGGAGAATTACCTTTTGGGAGCGCTCAAAAACCGCCTCCGCCGGAAGTGAGGTGAACAAAAACCAATCGTTTGCGCCCTTGATGGGGGCATAGGCGAAAAAGCGCTCGTCAACACTCATGGTGAAATGGGCGACCCCGCTCTTGCCGTTTTTAAGGTCGCTTTTGAGTTGCTCGACCTTTGCGGGCTTGTTACGGCTTGCCGCCACGTCCGCGATGTTTTTTCCGATGCGGTCCTCAACCGGGTGTAGCAGAACATTTCCGTCGGAGTCCACGACAAAGGCAAGCCCGCTCTCGTGGTAGAAGGAAATGTCAATTCGCTCTGTGAGCTTTGAAAGCTCATAGCCGGAAAACAGCACGCTGACCACTTTTCCCTCATGGTAAACCGGCACCGCATAGACAATTCCGCGGGTCATTTTGTCCACCTTGTCGATAATCGGCTCGGAAACACAGCGCTCGCCTTTGACGGCGGTTTTGAAAAATTCTCTGTCGGCAACGGAAAAGTTGAAGCCGTCGCTTGCCCGGGCGTTGCCCTCAAGGTCAACAATCGCAATGCGAAACAGCCCGAATTTGTCCGCCTGCTGTTTGATGCGCTCCATTTTGTCCTCGAAGGGAACATCGGGGTTTGAAATGATGCCGTCGGCAAGGATTTCAAGCATGTCGAAGTCACGGGCAACCTGCCTTTGGACAGACGCCGCGCCTTGGGTTGCAACCTCCGAAAGGTGCATTCGAGACTCGCTTGTCAAAAGGTCGGTTATGTAGCGCGCGTAAAGCGCACCCAGCAAAATCAGTGCCAAGGCGACAAGCGCCGTAAAAATCAGGGGCTTTTTTCCTTTGAGCTTCATGCTTTTTTGCCATCCCCTTTGCCCTCGTTTGGATAGTTTTTTTGGGCGTTTTATGTCTAATTGTGGATACTTTAGCACATAAATGTCGAATTTACAAGAAAAACGGTGCAGAGTTCACGCCCCGCCCAATTTTAGGGGAGATATTTTGCCAAGGTGTCGTATAATTCCTTTGGCTCTATGGGCTTTGTCAGGTGGTCGTTCATGCCCGCGTCTATGCTTTTTTGGACGTCCTCGGCAAAGGCGTTTGCGGTCATCGCGATTATGGGAATGGTTTTTGCTTGGGGATGTGCTTCAGCACGAATGGCGCGGCTTGCTTCATAGCCGTTCATAAGCGGCATTTGAATGTCCATCAAAATGACGTCAAAGCTGTTGGGCGGGCTTTTTGAAAACAGCTCAAGCCCCGCCTTGCCGTCCTCCGCAATCGTCACTTGGGCGCCCACTTTTTCCAAAATTCTTGTGGCGACCAGCTGGTTCATTGGGTGATCCTCGCAAAGCAAAACATGGACATTGGCTAGGTCACGCGCCCGCCCACTTGGTTTTTCTTCCTCTTTTTCCCTGTTCGCCTCCTCCGCAAAGCGGAGGGGCAGCTCGATTGTGAAGGTGGTGCCCGCGTTGAGGGCGCTGTTCACGGAAATGGTTCCGCCCATATTGTCCACAATGCTTTTGACAATTGGAAGCCCCAGCCCCGTGCCCTCCACCTGAGAGGTCATGGAGTTTTCCACCCGATAAAAAGGCTCGAAAATGTGCTTTTGCTGTTCCTTGCTGATGCCGATGCCCGTATCCGAAATTTCAAAGCGGTAGAGGCTGATTTGCTTGTGCTCCAAGGGTGTTTCGGAAAGACTATAGGTGATTTTTCCGCCCTCGGGCGTAAATTTTAGGGCATTTGCCAGAATGTTGTCGATTATTCTGTGGATGCGGACAACGTCGCCGCAGCAGCTGTCATGGCTGATATCCACCCGAAGCTCAACGCTTTGGTGCTTTTTGCTTGCAAGCGCTTTTGCTCTTTCGGCGGCAAGCTCCAATTGCTCCGAAAAGGAAAATGCCTCGTCCGTCAGCACCATTTTTCCGCTTTCGATGCGGTTCATGTCCAAAATGTCCGTTATCATGGACAGCAACAGCGCCGAGGATTGCTTGATTACCTTAAGGCTTTCGTGAACCTGACGGGTGTTGCTCTCGTCCTCGATTGCAAGGTTGCACATGCCCACAATGGCGTTCATGGGGGTTCTGATGTCATGGCTCATGGAGGAGAGGAACTTGGATTTTGAGCTGTTCGCCTGCCTTGCGATTGCCAAGGACTCGGAAAGGGCGATTTTTTGTTTTTCCTGCTGCGCCAGCACCTCTGTAACGTCGGCACGGCAAAAAACAACAACGCCCGCCGCCCTGTTGTGAACCGCAAATCTGGTTTGCTTTGTGCGGATTTCGCCGTTTTCCTCACGCAGGTGGTAGATGAATTCGTAGCTGTTTTTTTCTTTCATCTGCTCCAGCAAATTTTTGATGGACATGCTCTCCTCATAAAGGGCGCGGTCCTCCTCCACAATGTAGCGCTCCGCGGTGCGGGAAACCGCGTCGGTGTAGGAGTAGGCAACGCCGTATTTGTAGTCACGGAGCTGCTCGCTTTGGCTTTTGCTGTTGTAGAACACGGTGGTGTTGGAATAAAGGCTCAGGTGGGCGACAAAGTCGTAGTCAAATTGGATGACCGCATCCAAAACCTGCTCCTGCATTTTGCTTGCGGAAACGTCCCTGACGGTCAAAAAGCCCACAAGCTCGCCTGTTTCCGGCTGGAGGGCGGTGTCCACATGGACAGAAACCCAGCGCATGCCCTTTTCCTCACCAAGGTTGACAGCGCAGTCAACATCATGCTGGGTGATGCCCAATTCGAAGCTGTTTTTTATGTTTTCGTTGAGGAAGGCTTTGCAAAAAGCACTTCTCTGTTCGCTGTCGGGAATAAGGGAGGCAAGCCCCTTGAAAAAGTCCTCACGCACAGTGCCGAAGCGGCGCTCAAGCTCCAGCCCCGTCTTGTCCTCAACCTCCAAAATCAGGTTGCGGCTCACGTTGCAATGCCCCGCCAAGATGATGTTTTCGCCAAGATTGCTGTAGCGGTGTTTGAGTGCCTCCTCGTATTTTCTTTTGACCTCCATTTGGTCCGTCACGTCAACCGCGCTGCCCAAAGCAAAGCTTAGGCTTCCGTCCCGATTTGGCAAAAGGGTGTAGGTGCAGCGCTTCCAAACGTAGGTTTCCGTGCGCGCATCCCAAAGGCGCACAGTGGTAGTAACCTGTTTTTCGCCCTCGTGAAGTCTTTTGTAGAAAACGCGGAATTTTTCCACATCCTCCTGCCGACATTGCTTGCTGGCAATCAGGCTTTCGGGAACGTTTGGAATTTCCGTGCCGGGAATGCCATAGACATCCTCCGTTTTGTGGTTTTGGATGATGGTGCGGCGGGACAGGTCATAGAGCCAAGTGTCAATGTGGTTTTGCTCCAAAACCGTGGTGAAGCGATTTTCCAATTCCTTGTAGTCGTCAATGTTTTCGGCGGTGGCGACTGCCCAAAAGGGCTTGTTGCTGTCGTCAAAAAGAGTGGTGAAGCGAACCCGCTTCCAAACCAAGTCGCCCTTTGCGTCAAGGGTTTTGATGTCCGCCTTTGCCGAGGGCTCGCCCCTTCTGACGGCTTGCACCAATTCGTCAAAGCGGGGGATGCTGTCCGGGTGAATTGCGCCGCTTTGGTAAACGCTTTCCGGGTAGTTTTCGATTAGCTGATCCAAGTTGTATTCGTTGGTGGAGGCGTCGTTAAGGTAGGCTCTGTTGTTTTCAAGGTCGTATTCCCAATAGTCAAGCCCCGCGTGCTCAATGGCGGCGGACAGCTTCATTTGGGTTTTTTTAAGCTCGGCTTGGGCGTTTTTTTGCGCCGTGATATCCACAAGCACGCAGTAGAAAAACTTGCCCTCCTCCTTGCTTTCAAGGAGCTGGGAGCGGATGAACGCCCATTTTATTTCCCCGTTTTTGCAGATAAATCTTTGCTGATGCTCCACGGCGGCTTTCCCCATCAAAAGCTGGGCGGAGATTGCGGGAAAAATTCCGGGCAGGTCCTTGGGGTAAACCACGGCGGCGGCTTTGTTGCCCATGGCAGCAAATTCCTCCCTTGTGTAGCCCAAAAACTTGAAATATCCGTCGTTTGCCGAGAGCACCGTCCAATCGGCGTCAAATTTGCAGCGGAGCACCGCGCCGGGGATGTTGTTGTAAATTTGGGTGATTTCGTCGGTGGCTTCCTTCTCCTGAGAGATGTCCGAAAGGTAGATAACATAGGCGGGCACGCCCCGCCAGCGGATGGGATGGGAAACAGCGGAATAGTATTTTGACAAAAAGTCCAGATAAAGCTCCTGAGGCTCGCCGGGGTTTTTGGAGGAGCAGGCGAAGCAATTTTCGCAGGGCTGCTCACGGTTTCGTAAAACCCTGTGGCATTTTTTGCCCAAAAAGTCGGTCAAGCCGAAGCCCGCCAAAATTTCCTCCATTGCGTTGTTTGTGTAAAGCAGCTTGAAGCTTTCCTTTTCGATGACATAAACGCCGTTGGTTGAGCGACGGACAATGTCGTAATAAAGCAGGGATTCGTCGGACATTCCCACGAAAATAACGTGCCAAAGGGGAATTCCGTCCTTTTTTCCCATGATTTTTGCGCTCATGTGAAGCCAAGTAAGGGTGCCGTTTTTGCAGTAGCAACGAATTGAGCTGCTTCTGCCCACCTTTTCTTCCGTGACCTCCGCCAAGGTTTTGAGAATTTTGCGGCGGTCCCGGGGGAAAACCGTGACCAGTGTGTCGTCCTCGATAATCGCCCTGTATTCTTCCTCGGTGTAGCCCAAAAGCAGGGGCACGCCCGCGGTAAAGGACAGGGTTTTCAGCTTTCCGTCAATGCCTTGGCAGACGGAAATTCCGCCGGGGATGGAGTCAATCAGATAGTTGCTGAAAGCGTCGTTTTCTTTTTGCTTAAAATCCGCGGTGCCCAATAAATCGCCGTAGCTATCCTTCACCCCTTGCACCCCCCTCGCTGCTTTTTTTGTCGTCCCTTAAGGCTGCCTTCAGCATTTCCAAGGAGCTTTGTGAAGCACCCTTTTCCTTTACAAAGGCAAGAATTGTAACCGCCGCCAAGGGGTTTGGTCTTGCCCGTCCGTTTTCCCAGCGGTTGACCGTGGAAAAGCTCAGGTTAAGTGAGCGCGCAATTTCCACTTGGGTCATGCCGATTTCCACCCGCACTTTTTTTAGTATTTCAGGAAGTCCCATTTTTAGCACCTCGTAATAAATAAATATAGAGAACGCTATATAGCGTTCTCTATATTCTACAAAA
>JAVVZC010000055.1:0-7595 GCA_036650755.1 Oscillospiraceae bacterium | reverse complement strand
AAGGTCAAGGGAAATATCCCTTGAAACCTCCCTCAATATGCTGTACAATACAATCAAACGAAACCCACCGGAACGGGAGGTACACGCAATGAGCATTGCGGACGATATTTTTATTGAAAATTGCAGGGACATCCTTGACAGCGGCACTTGGGACACAGACCGCCCTGTGCGGCCTCGCTGGGAGGACGGCACGCCTGCCCACACCATCAAAAAATTTGGCGTTGTGAACCGCTACGACCTGTCTCGGGAATTCCCAATCTTAACTCTCCGCCGCACCTTCCTTAAATCCGCGGTGGACGAGCTGCTTTGGATTTGGCAGTCAAAATCCAACAATGTTAAGGAGCTGCGCACTCGGGTTTGGGATGAGTGGGCGGACGAAAACGGCAGCATTGGCAAGGCATACGGCTATCAGCTGGGCATCAAGCACCACTACCCGGAGGGTGAAATGGATCAGGTTGACCGGGTGCTTTACGACCTTAAAAACAACCCCGCCAGCCGCCGAATTTTAACCAACATCTACAATTTTGCCGACCTTTCCGAAATGGCGCTTTACCCCTGCGCCTATTCCATGACCTTTAACGTCACCGGCAACACCCTAAACGCCATCCTTAACCAGCGCTCCCAAGACATGCTGGCGGCGAACAACTGGAATGTCTGCCAATACGCGGTTTTAACAATGATGCTTGCCCAAGTTTCGGGGCTTCGGGCGGGGGAGCTTGTCCACGTCATCGCGGACGCCCACATCTATGACCGCCATGTGCCCTTTGTGGAAAAAATAATCGCAAATTCCCCAAAGCCCGCGCCAAAATTCACCTTGGACAGCAAGGTGGAGGACTTTTATAAATTCACCCGTGACAGCTTCACCCTTACGGGCTATGAGTTTTCGGAATTCAACGAAAAAATACCCGTTGCGCTTTAAGAACCCAAACAAAAAGGAGAACAAAAAATGGAAGCAATAGTAGCATATTACGAAAACTGGGGCATTGGCTTTGAGGGCACACAGCCTCTTGTTATCCCCGAGGACAGACGCCACTTTCAGGAGCTGACCGAGGGCGCCGCAGTTATTGTTGGACGTCGCACCTTGGCGGATTTTCCCGGCGGCAAGCCACTAAAAAACCGTCAAACCTTTGTGCTTTCCCATCAGGACATAAAAATCGAGGGCGCAACAGTTGTCCACAGCGTTGAGGAAGTGCTGGAAGCCGTCCGTGACCTGCCCAAAGTTTTTGTCATCGGCGGAGCCAGCGTTTATGACGCGCTTTTGTCCCACTGCGACAAGGTTCACATCACAAAAATCTATGCCCGCCCCCAGTGCGACGTGTTTTTCCCGAACCTTGACGAGGTTTTCCAGTGGTCATTTGACTACGAAAGCGACACCATGACCTCCGAAAACGGCACAAAATACAAATATTTCGGCTACGAAGCCTACGACGTGAAGAAAAACATCAAATAAAAATGTTGGGAAAACCGCCGTTTTTCTGTTCAATTCCGTTAAAAATCACAGTTGACAAGGGACGGAAAAAACGGTATATTAAATCCATTCATTATAACTAACACAAAAAACGCCATGATGGGGACAAAAAAAGGCACAAGCAGACTCAAAGAGAGCTGTCGCAAGGTGAAAGACAGTAGCTGCCGCCGATTTTAAATCACCCCTGAGCGGAATGCCGAAGCCGAGTAAGCATCACCGGGTCTTCCCGTTACAGGAGCGGGCGCTATCTGGCGTCCATGAGCTTCCCTTTTGGAAGCAATAAGAGTGGTATTGCGGAAATTTACTCCGTCTCTTTATTGAGACGGAGTTTTTTATATTTTTTGCCGAAAAAACGGCAATGAGGAGAAGGTGTACCGATGCTGACACTTGAAAAAGTTCAACACGCGGCGTCCTGTTTGAAGGACGTAATCCGCCAAACCGACCTGATACAGGCACCAAAGCTTTCGTCAGAGGGGGAAATTTACCTCAAAACGGAAAACCTACAGGTTTCCGGCTCGTTCAAGGTGCGGGGCGCGTCCTATAAAATCAGCCAATTGACCCCGGAGGAAAAGCAAAGGGGCGTCATCGCCTGCAGTGCGGGAAACCACGCCCAAGGCGTTGCCCGTGCCGCCGCAACGGAGGGGATTTCCGCAAAAATCTGCCTCCCCGACAGCGCGCCCATCAGCAAGGTTGAAGCCACAAAAAGCTACGGCGCGGAGGTGGTTTTGGTGGCGGGGGTTTATGACGACGCCTACGAAAAAGCCCGTGAGCTGGAAAAAATCGAGAAGCGGGTTTTCATCCACCCCTTTGACGATGAGGACGTAATCGCGGGGCAGGGCACAATCGGCTTGGAGCTTTTGGAGCAGCTCCCCGATATGGACGCTGTTATTGTTCCCGTGGGTGGCGGCGGGCTTATTTCGGGC
Organism: Oscillospiraceae bacterium; assembly: GCA_036650755.1. Lineage (GTDB taxonomy): Bacteria > Bacillota > Clostridia > Oscillospirales > Oscillospiraceae > UBA2658. The sequence goes on along the minus strand of JAVVZC010000055.1, from coordinate 5,204 downwards.
ATCGCCTTCACGGTGAAGCAGATTAACCCCAAGTGCAAGGTTTATGGCGTTCAGGTTGCGGGTGCGCCCTCAATGGCGCATTCCATTCAGCAGGGTGAAATTTTGGAGCTTGCCGGGGTTTCCACCTTTGCGGACGGCATTGCCGTTAAGCGACCGGGCGAGCTTAGCTTTGACCTTGTCCGTCAATATGTGGACGAAATTGTAACCGTCACGGACGACGAGGCGGCGACGGCGGTTTTGGCGCTTATCGAGCAGCAAAAGCTGATTGCGGAGGGGGCGGGCGCTGTTGCGGTTGCCGCCGCCATGTTCGGCAAGGTGGATTTAAGGGGCAAAAAAACGGTTTGCATCGTCAGCGGCGGAAACATTGACGTCACCATTTTGAGCCGTGTCATTTCCCGTGGACTTTTGCGGGCGGGGCGGGTGGCAAACCTTTGCATCCCCCTTACAGATAAGCCGGGGCAGCTGGAGCAGGTTTCCCGGATAATCGCGGAAAAGGGCGGAAACGTGGTGTCCATTTACCACGACAGGAGCGAGGAAAACATGGCGATTAACGCCTGCTTCCTGACCTTGCAGCTTGAAACTCGGGACCATGAGCAGGTGGAGGAAATCAAGGCGGCGCTTTGTGCCGCGGGCTTTGAGCTTACCCAGCACGGCGGATAAAAAAAGCAAAAAAGCGAGTGAAGGGAGTTTTTGAAAACTCTGTTCACTCGCTTTTTTTGCCCCTCCCGCTAGGCGATTGGCTCACCAAGCTTTGATAAGACTTGGGTAAAATATTCGGGAAGCTCAGTGCTTATTTCTGTGGGGAGATTGGTTTTTGGGTGGATGAAGCGAAGGGAGCGGGCGTGGAGGCATTGCCCTGTAAGCCCCTTGTCGGCACGCTTTTTGCCATAGACCAAGTCGCCCAAAATCGGGTGCCCGATGTAGTCCATGTGGACGCGGATTTGGTGGGTGCGCCCAGTTTCAAGACGGCAACGCACGTGGGTAAAGCCGTTGTAGCGGGCGATGACCTCATAGTGGGTGATGGCAAATTTTGAGTTGCGCTCCGTAACGGACATACGCTTTCTGTCCTTTGGGTGGCGACCCAAGGGGGCGTCGATAACGCCCGCGTCGTCGTGGATGCGACCGTAAACAATGGCTTCATAGGTGCGGGAAAGGCTGTGATCCGCCAGTTGCTCGGACAAAAACCGATGGGCGTAATCGTTTTTCGCAACGATTATCAAACCGGAGGTGTCCATGTCGATGCGGTGGACGATGCCCGGGCGTTTTTCGCCGCCAATGCCGGAAAGGCTGTCCCCGCAATGGTAGAGCAGGGCGTTGACAAGGGTTCCACTGCTGTGACCGGGGGCGGGATGCACCACCATGCCACGGGGCTTGTTGATAACGATTAGGTCCTCGTCCTCAAAGGCAACGTCCAGAGGAATGTCCTCGGGGATAAGCTCCGTTTCCTCGGGCTCGGGGATTTCTGCGACAAAAACCTCGCCCTCTGTGACGATGTGGTTTTTTTTGATGGGCTTGCATTTGAGGGTCACGGCGCCGGCGTCAAGCAGACGTGCCGCTTGGGAGCGGGAAAGATCCTCAATTTCTTGAGAAAGGAGAGTGTCAATACGCTCGCCACTCTCCCTTGCAATAACTGTGTATGTATTTGTCATTTATTTGAAAACTCCGCTAAAATGTCCTCTAAAGAAAAATCGCCGTCGCTCTTTTTTTGAGGGGGAGCGGTGTTTGCTGCGGGTTTTTCCGGGGAATTGGGTGAAGGTGACGGCTTTGGAGCGGGGGCTGGGGTTCTTTTGATTTCCTCAAAGCTGGAGGGGCGTTTTTCGGGCTGAACAAGGGGTGCCGCCTTTTTGAAAAATTCCTCAAAGGGGTCGGCAACGGGAGCGGGGGAGACGGCGGGCTTTTGGGTGGGAGCATCGTCAAACTCGGGGGTGTTCCACTCCACAAAGCCGTCGGATTTGAAGCTTGAAATTTTTGGCTCCGCCTCCGCCTTAAGGGCGGCACGACCCTCGGCAACCGGCTTTTTTAGCTGGGAGACGTAGTCGGGGCGGGGCGCCTCCGGCGTCCGACGGCGGGGAGCCGTCGGAGCGGAGGGCTGGGCACGATTTGTTTTGCCGGGCTGCTGCCTTTGGGCGGGAGCCTTTGGTGAGCCGCGCCTTGAGGGTGGGGGAGCGGGCTTTTCCGGGGCTTTATGGAAAATGATGTACAGACAGAAAAGCACGCCGCCGATGGTGACGAAAATGTCCGCCACGTTGAAAACGGCAAAGCCCATGAATTGAAAATTGAACATGTCAACCACATAGCCGTTGAAGATACGGTCGATGCAGTTTCCAAGACCGCCCGCCACAACCATGGTCAGTGACCAGCGACCAAGCCCGCCGTGGATTGCCTTTTTTGCGAAAAGGACGACCACAATGACGGCAAAGATAAGGGTGAGAGCAACGAAAATCCAGCGACCCTCGCGAAAAATTCCGAAGGCGGCGCCGTTGTTGTGGATGTTGGTCAGCTCCACAAAGCCGGGGATAAGGGGCTTTGTGGTGTGGAGGGCAATGTTCACAGTGGTTTCGTACTTGACAAGCTGGTCGATGATGAGGATGATTACCGCGACAATTGCATATAACATCGGGGATACCTCCCAAACTTAAGATTTTTTTGTGCTTTGCTTATTCGCTAAGGGCGGCGGCACAGCGGGCGCAAAGCTCCGGGTGCTCCGCGTTTGTGCCAACTGAACTGCTGTGGGTCCAGCAACGGGCGCATTTCGGCGCGGCGCTGGGGGTGATTTTTGTGGTGATGCCGGGGAATTCCTCGCCGGAAACGCCCTCGCCCTCGCCGAAAACCACGGTGGTTTCGGAGACGATAAAGAGGGTGGAAAGTGGCATTGAGGAGATTTTTGCAAAGTCCGCCTTGGCGGCTTCGGAGACGAAAAGTGTGACCGCGGCGTCAAGGGGCTTGCCGATGGTTTTTTCGGCGCGGGCGCCCTCCAATGCCTTGTTAACGTCGTTTCGGAGAGCGACAAGCTTTGCATAGCGCTCATCGGTGGCGGCGTCAAAGGCGAAGTCGGGGTTGACAGCGGCAATGTCGTTTAGCATGACGTGGGCGGCGTTTGCTTCGCTGTGGTGGGGCATGGAAAGCCAAATTTCGTTGGAGGTGAAGGCAAGGATGGGGGCGATTAGCCGCACCATGGCGTCCAAAACCTCATACATTGCGGATTGGGCACTGCGGCGAAGCCGGCTGTTTGGCTTTTCGCAATAGAGTCTGTCCTTGATGATGTCAAGGTAGAAGCTGGACATGTCCATAACGCAGAATTTGTGGACAGCCTGAACCACGTTGTAGAATTCGTAGCACTCATAGGAGGCACGGCAACGTTCGATAAGCTTGTTTGTGCGCATGAGCGCCCATTTGTCGATTTCCTCCATGTCCGCAAAGGCAAGGCGGGTGTTGGGGTCAAAGCCCTCCAGGTTGCCAAGGATGAAGCGGCAGGTGTTGCGGATTTTTAGGTAGGTGTCGGAAAGCTGTTTGAAGATGCTGTCAGAGCAGCGGACGTCAACACGGTAATCGGCGCTTGCCGCCCAAAGACGCATAAGGTCGGCGCCGTATTTGGGGATAAGGTCGTCGGGCAAAACGCTGTTGCCAAGGCTTTTGTGCATTGCCTTGCCCTCGCCGTCAACTGTCCAGCCGTGGGTGAGAACCGCCTTGTAGGGGGCACGTCCCGAAACGGCGACAGCGGTGAGCAGGGAGGATTGGAACCAACCGCGGTATTGGTCAGCGCCCTCAAGGTAGAGGTCAGCCGGCCAGTCGGCGGCGTTGTCGTGCTCCAAGGAGGCAAAGTGGGTGGAGCCGGAATCGAACCAGCCGTCCAGAGTGTCGGTGCCCTTGGTGAAGTGGTTTTTGCCGCACTTGGGGCAAACAAAGTTTTCGGGAAGAAGCTCAGAAGCTTCCATGGTGAACCAAGCGTTGGAGCCGGTTTTGCCATAGATTTCGGAGAGCTTGGCAATGGTTTCGGGGGTGCAGATGGGCTCGCCGCAGTCCGCGCAATAGAAAACGGGGATGGGCAGACCCCACTGGCGCTGACGGGAAATGCACCAGTCGGCACGCTCCCGCACCATGGAAACAATGCGGTCGTGACCCCATTCGGGCAGCCACTGAACAGCATCGCAAGCCGCCGCCGCTTCGTTTTTGAAGGCGTCAACGGAGCAGAACCATTGGTCGGTGGCACGGTAGATGATGGGCTTTTTACAGCGCCAGCAATGGGGATAGGGGTGAACGATGGATTTTGAGGCAAGGAGCGCGCCGTTGTCGTGCAAATCCTGCCAAATTTCCTTGTTGGCTTTTTCGTAGTAGAGACCTTCATATTTGCCGGCTTCGGCGGTCATGTGGCCACGGTCGTCCACGGGGACAACAACGCCGATTTTTGCCTTGCCGCTGTAGTCGTATTTTTGGCAGATTTGGTAGTCCTCCATGCCGTGTCCGGGAGCGGTGTGAACGCAGCCCGTGCCGGCTTCAAGGGTGACGTGGTCGCCCAAAATGACAAGGCTGTCACGGTCGAACAGAGGATGCTTTGCCTTCATAAATTCAAATTCGTCGCCACGAAGCTCCGCCAGAATTTCAAAGCTTTCGATGTCTGCGGCTTTGCCCACGGAGTCCAAAAGCTCCTTTGCGAGAACATAGGTTTCGCCGTTTGGAGCCTTTGCCAAAACGTAGCTAAGGTTGGCGTTCAGGCAGATGGCAAGGTTGCCGGGGATGGTCCAGGTGGTGGTGGTCCAAATGACAAAATATGTGTTGTTAAGGTCGGCAAATTTTGAGAGCTTGCCCAAATCATCGGTGACCTTGAATTTCACATAGATGGATTCGCAGTTGATATCCGCATATTCGATTTCCGCTTCGGCAAGAGCGGTTTCGTCGTGACAGCACCAATACACGGGCTTTTTGCCACGGTAGATGTAGCCCTTTTCGAACATTTTGCCAAAAACCTTCACTTCCTCTGCTTCAAAGCAGGGGTTCATGGTGAGGTAGGGGTGGTCCCAATCGCCCAAAACGCCAAGGCGTTTGAACTGGTCACGCTGGATGTCCACAAAGCTTTGGGCAAAGTCGTGGCAGGCGTCACGGAATTCGGGGATGGACATTTTTTTGCGGTCAAGCTTGTTCTGCTTGATGATGGCGGATTCGATGGGCATGCCGTGGTTGTCCCAGCCGGGGACATAGGGGGCTTG
>JAVVZC010000054.1:0-7595 GCA_036650755.1 Oscillospiraceae bacterium | reverse complement strand
GAAAACACCCGCTTATTGTCCGCGCGGACAATGTGGCGCATTGCCTGAAGTGAGGCGGAGCAGAGGGGAAAAACCTCGCCGCTGCCGGAATGGGCGCATTTTCCGCATAAAACGCCGCCGCCCAAGGTGCTGAAATAGGGCTTTTGAAGCTCCTCATCGCCGCAATTGTCACAGCAGTCCAGCGCCGGCTCATAGCCGGAAAGGCAGAGCAGGCGCAATTCGAAAACCGCCTTGATGTGCCGCGGGTCATAAAGCCCCCGTGAAAGGGCAAAAAGGCTGTTCAGTCCAAGCTGCAAAAGCCGAACATTTGGGCTGTCCTCGTCGGAAACCGCCTCCAAAAGCTCGGCAAAATAGCTGCCCAAGGCAAGGCTTGCAATGTCCTCCCTCAGCCCCAAAAATTGCTCAATGGGCTGGGCTTCGTTCAAGCTCCACTTGCCCCGATTTTGGAACAGAGTCATCTCCGAAAAGGTGAGCAACTGGCAGGCGGCGGACAGCTTGCTGCCCTTGCGCATTACGCCACGGGCGGAAACCGTCAGCTTGCCCTCATCCTCGGTTAAAACCGTTAGGATTTTGTCCGCTTCCTTGTATTTTACTTCTCTTAAAATCAGTGCTCTCGTAGTTTTGTACATAATATGTAAGCTCCTGCCGTACCGCCCGCTTTGCTGCCTGTCGAAGCTGACATATTACAGATTTGGAATATGTCCTTTTTCGTGGCAATTTTTTGAAGCGGGTCGGTACGGCACATCTCAAAAACGGACCTTGGGCTTATCACCCGTTCCGCTAAAAGCGAGGGTGTCCTGTGGCGGAAAATCGGGTCCCGACTTTTTTTCTCTCAATGCCGACCTGTAAAGCAGGTAGCAAAAGGGTTCCCCGGTTTCGCAAAACATCCGCCAAATTGTTGAATTTGAATTATTCAAAATGACCTCACCTCGCTGAACATATTATGTCCCGGGTCGGGTCTTATATTTACAAAAAATTTTGGAAACTTTACTTGTTGTAGCCAAAGTTGCGAAGCAGGCTGTCGCTGTCACGCCAGCTCTCCTTCACCTTGACCCAAGTTTGCAAAAACACCTTGGTGCCCATAAAGCGCTCGATGTCCACTCGGGCAAGCTCGCCGATTTTTTTCAGCATTGCGCCGTTTTTACCGATTATGATGCCCTTGTGGCTGGTTTTTTCGCAGTAGATGGTGACGTCAAGGTCGATGATTTCGTTGTCCCGCTCGGAGAATTTTGTGACCACAACCGCTGTGCCGTGGGGGATTTCCTTGTCCAGCAGCATTAGCAGCTTTTCCCGAACAATCTCCGCGCAGACCTGCTTTTCGGGCTGGTCGGTGACCATATCCTCGGGGAAAAGCTTGGGGCCGGGAGCGGCATATTTTTCCAGTTGTGTCAAAAGCTCGTCCGTGCCCTCGCCTTTTTTTGCGCTGATGGGGATGATGGCGTCAAAGTCGTGAAGCTGGGAATAGGCGGCGATAACGGAGAGCAGCATGGATTTTTCAACGGTGTCGATTTTGTTGATGACCAAAACCGCGGGGCATTTTGTTTCCTTAAGCCTTGCTATAAGCTCCTGCTCCTGAGGGCCTGCAGAGGGGATGGGCTCCACCATGAGCACAACGGCGTCAACATCCGCAACGCTTTCCTTCACGATGTTCACCATGTAGTCGCCAAGGCGTGTGCGTGCCTTGTGGAAGCCGGGCGTGTCCATTAAAACAAGCTGGGTGTCGCCTCGGTTAAGGATGGCGCAGATACGGTTACGGGTTGTTTGGGGCTTGTTTGAAACAATGGCGATTTTTTCGCCCACCAAGCGGTTTGTAAGGGTGGATTTGCCCACATTTGGGCGACCGGCAATTGTTATCATCGCCGCCTTTGTTTTGTCGTTTGTGTTCAATTTTTGTCTCTCTTTCTTCCGCGGATGAAATATCCTGCCGGAATTAGGCTTATTACAAGTATTATTGTTAGCACTGTGTTGTTTTGGAAAAAGTCAAGGGCAAGACGAAGCTTTTCCTCTTGGAAAAAGATTATTCCGCCCACAATCGCTGAAATTATCGCCCCGAAAAGCACCGCGCCGGCGGCGGCGTCCTTGGTTTTTCGGATGCCCTCGGATTTTCTTGGGCAAAGTGTGTCGCAAAGCCCCTCGATGGCGGTGTTCACGCATTCAAGCCCCATGACAAGCCCGATGCAGATCAGCACCGCCGCCCATTCAGGGAGGGAAAGCTTTGTCACGATGCCGCCCAAAATCACATAGAGGGCAAAGCAAAAATGAATTCGCATGTTCCGCTCATTTTTCAGGGTTTCGGCAATGCCGCCAAAGGCGCAAATTAAGCACTTCATGTTTCCTCTCGCCCCTCAAGCAAAGACATGATTTCCTTTTCACGTCCACGCATTTGACGCTTCATTTCGCCCTCGTCCATGTGGTCATAGCCCAAAAGGTGGAGGACGGAATGGACGGTCAGGTATTGGATTTCCCGCTTTACGCCGTGGTCAAATTCGATGCCCTGAGCCTTGGCGTGGGGGATGGAAAGCGCCATGTCGCCCAAAATTATGCGCCCTGTTTTGGGGTTTTTCTCAGCAATTTCGGGGTCAAACTCCCCCGCCGCAAAGTCGTTTGCGGGGAAGGAGAGCACATCCGTTGCGCTGTCAACGTTTCGAAAATCCCGATTTAGGGTTTTGATGCCCTCGTCGTTTGTGAGCAAAACGCTGAGCTCGCAGGGGAGCTGAATATTTTCCGCCTCAAGGGCGGCGCAAGCGGCTTTTTTTATGAGATGGTAGGCGGAAATTTCGCCCAAAAAGTGTTTTTGGCGGCTTAGATATATTTTATGCTTCATTGCTTTTCCTCTTGTAGGTTTTTGTTATTCCCGGCTTTGGCGCGGCCTCGGAATGGAGCTTGTCGTTTTTTTCGTATGCCTCGATGATTTTTTGAACCAAGCGGTGGCGCACAACGTCCGTTGCCGTAAGCTTGCAGATTTTGATGTCCTCAATGCCGGCAAGAACTCGGACGGCTTCTTTTAAGCCGCTGATTTTGTCGTTGGGCAGGTCGATTTGGGTGACGTCGCCGGTGATGACCACACGGGAGCCAAAGCCGATGCGGGTCAGGAACATTTTCATCTGCTCACGGCTGGTGTTTTGGGCTTCGTCCAAAATGATGAAGCTGTCGTCCAAGGTTCTGCCCCGCATGTAGGCGAGAGGTGCCACCTCAATGTTGCCCCGCTCCAAATATTTGTTGTAGGTTTCCGCACCCAGCATGTCAAAAAGCGCGTCGTAAAGGGGGCGCAGATAGGGGTCTACCTTGCTTTGCAGGTCGCCGGGCAAAAAGCCCAGCCGCTCCCCCGCTTCCACGGCGGGACGGGTGAGGATGATGCGGTTGACTTCTTTGTTGCGAAAGGAGGCAACGGCGGCGGCAACGGCAAGATAGGTTTTGCCCGTGCCCGCAGGGCCGACGCCGATGGTGACGGTGTTGTTTTTGATGGCGTCCACATAGTCTTTTTGACCGATTGTTTTCGCCTTGACCGGCTTGCCCTTGCAGGTGATGCAAACCACGTCCCCTGCAATTTTGTCGATTTTGCTCTCTCCGCCCTCACGGACAAGCTTGATGATGTAGCGGACGTTTTGCTCGTCGATGCTCTCGCCTCGGGCGGCAAGTGACAAAAGCCCGGTGATTGCTTTTTCAGCCAGCATCACGTTTTCCGCCTCACCCGCCAAGTGAAGCTCGCCCTCTCGGTCGGTGACGGAAACGCCCAGCTCTCCTTCGATTATATGGATGTTCCTGTCGAAGGAACCGAAAACGCTGATGATTTGCTCCATGCGGTCAACAGCCATAATTCTTTCTATCATTGGTTAATTTGCTCCTTTTTGGTGGTGGCTTGGTTAATTTCCTCCGGGCTCATAGGTGCTTCGGCGGCGATGTTTTGTTTGCATTCCGCCCGAAGGGTGGCAATTGCCCGACCCTTGGAAACGCAAAAAGTGATTTCAGAGCTTGTGATTTCTCCGTCCTCACCGATGCTTTGGGCAAGGCGAAGGTTCAAAGCACTTTCAAGCGCCGCCCGAGCTTCGGTTTCCGTGAAGCTCAGCCTTCGGGTTTCGAAGCTTTTGCTGACAATATGCACAAGGGAAACAGGCAACTGAAAAAGCCCCTCTATGCCCAAGCTATACTCACTGATGATATTATCACAATTCACCTCTAAAATTCCACTATTATGATAAAAATTTATTCGATTATCCCCAAGTTCCAGAGCGAAGCGGTTTTTTTCCGCCCCCGTATAGACTTTTTCCTCATATTCCATGGGCATAACAGCGCAAATTTCATACCAAGTGCGGGCGCGGACGCTTCCCAGCGCGTGGACAATCCTTGTGGGTCCGGAGACGGAGGGCAGTATTCCGCTGATGAGCGTGTCGCCCCGAACCGCCGTTTGCCCCTTTATGAAAAGCGGATTGCCCTGCAAGGCTCTGATGCTTTCTATTATTCCCGCCTGCTTTGCAATAATGTTTTTTTCCTCGCTTGCGATGTAAAGCTTTGGAATTTCCTCCCGCTCCCGAACCTTAATCTGCACCCGACTTCCGAAAACGCTGACGCATGCCCATTTCAGCTTTGGCAGCTTGAGCAGCAGCTGATTTCGAATAAGGTCGCTGGAATAATTAAGCGAAAAGCTACCCAAATAAACGCCGCTGTCCTCCAAGGCGTTCATGATTTCAATATCGCTGACCTTTTCATTACCCTCAATGTCGATGCGCCAGACAAAAAGCGAGGACACAAGCAAAACAATCAGCAACACAAGGGGCAAAAACCAAAGCACGAAGCGCCGCCGCAGCCGCCTTGCAAAAATTGGTGCGCCCCGCTTTTCCAAAAGCTCAATCTCACAGCCGCTTTGATTTTCAAGCGCCTGAACCGCCTTCGCCGCCTTTAAACGGCAGTTGAAATAAATCGTGTAGGCGTCCTCGGGGTAGACGTTCCAAAAGTCGACGCCCAGTTCAAGGCAGGCGTTCAGCAGCTTTGCAGGCTCCGCGCCCACCGCCTTAAGCTCCGCGTAGCCACGAAGGCAATCGGAAATTCTCGCCATTTCCCGCCCTCCTAGCCCTGCTCCACGGAAACGATTATTCCGCGGATTATTATTTCCGTTTTAGTCATCGCCGCAAGCTCCAAATCCTGACCCCGAACCCGAAGAAAGCCGTTTCTCGCCCGAACCTCAACGCTGTCGCGGCAATAGCCCACAAGCCCCCCGTGGTTTTCAAGCAAAACCTGAGTGAAGCCCGATATGCTCACTCGGGGCACTCCCTTTATTGCATCCGCGGGAGCGCCCAGCATTTCCCCGATGCTCCGTCTGTGATTTTTGTTTTTCAAAGGACTCACCACCTCTGGAAAGCTTATGCGGGAGGCGGGGGTTTTAGGAATGAGGAGCCTTGCATAGACTTCAAGGGAGAGGTGATTTTTTGACCTCCACCCTGTTGCGGCGACAACAAAAAGCAAAAAAGGAAGTGACTTTTTGCCATGAGAGCGCGCATATCCACCGCCCTTCCCCTCATTCCGGTGCTCCTTGCGTTTTTTGGGCTGCTGCTGTTTCCCGCCGCCGCCTCGGAGGCGGCGCGCAGTGGGCTTTCACTTTGCGGCGGGGTCATTATCCCCTCGCTTTTTCCATTTATGGTGCTTGGCAACCTGCTTTCCGCCCTTGGACTTCCCTATCGTTTGGCAAAGCTTTCGGCTCCGCTGATGCAAAAGCTTTTCGGTGTTTCGGGAATGGGCAGCGCCGCTTTTTTCTTGGGGCTTGTGGGCGGCTACCCTCTTGGCGCCGTCACGGTTGCCAACATGTATTCGGAGGGTGCCCTTCAAAAAACCGAGGCGGAGCGGCTTTTGGGTTTTTGCGACAACTCGGGTCCCGCCTTCATAATCGGCGTTGCCGGGGGCGCGATTTTTCAAAGCGCCGCTGTGGGCTTTTTCCTCTACGGCGTACATATTCTTGCCGCCGTTTTAAGCGGAATTTTGCTCCGCTCAAAAAGCCGTGCCCCCCTTGCCGCCCCCGCGCCGATTATAGTTCGGAGCTTTAGCGAAGCCTTCACGGAAAGCGTGAAGCGTGCCGCCCTCACCTGCATCACGGTTTGCGGCTTTGTGGTTTTTTTCGGCGTTTTGATTGGGATTTGGGACAAAATCGGCTCCCTGCCCCTGCTTATGGGCGAATTGTCCCGCCATTTCGGCTTTGAGCTGCATTTTTCCCGTGCTCTGCTCACCGGTTTTTTGGAAATCGGCACAGGCATTTCCGCCCTTTCCGGGCTTGCGCCCACCCGTGGAAGTCTTGCCCTCTGCGCCTTTATTTTGGGCTGGGGCGGGCTTTCCGTCCAAGCCCAAGCGGCGGCGGTGATGCAGGAGGGCGGACTGTCCTCCGCTTGGCATTTAATGGGAAAAATGCTCCACGGCGTACTGTCCGCCCTCATAACGCTTTTGACCTATTCGCTTTTTTTCTAGTTTTCCTTTGCCCATTGAAGGGCGTCCACACCGCCGTTAACGGCGTCGAATTTGGGGTCCATAATGCTGTAAATATCCGTCAGCCCCGCCTTTAGCTTTCCGTAGAGCGCGTCGTTGATAACGCCCAAATTATCGCCGCTTTCATAGCTGCTTATGGCGGCGTGCAAATCCCAAAGCCGATAGTTCCAGTCCGCTTTGATGCCGTAATCGGATAAATCCACCATAAACAGCGGGTCGTAGGAAACGCTTTTCAGATAGGTTTCGCCCTTTGTAAGGTTCTTTTCGATTTTGATGTCCAGAGCGGCGGTCAGGTTTGTGTAGCGGTCATTTTGGCAGGAAATAAGGTTTCCCAGGCAATAGACGATGAAGCCTGTTTTTTCCTTGCCCTCATTATCCACCACATGGCGCATTTCCATGGGCTCCGGCACATGGACATGCCCGCCCAAAACAAGGTCCGCGCCCTCCTTAAAAAGGAAATCCGCAAGCTGAACTTGGTAGTCAACCGGCTTTGTGGCGTATTCGTTGCCCCAGTGCATTTGAACGATAATCATGTCGGTGTTAAGCGCCCGTGCCGCCGCCATGTCGCTTTTGAGGAGGTCGAAGTTGATGTCCCGAAGCGTTGTCACATAATCGTTGTAAAACACGTTTACGGCGTATTCGAAGCCGTCCAGCGGGATGCCGTTTGTGCCATAGGTAAAGGACAAAAACGCGATGCTGATGCCGTTAATTTCCTTTTGGACGATGCCGTTATTTTTGTTTCGCTCCTCTTGGCTGCGGTAGGTGCCGATGTGCTCCAAGCCGTTTTGCTCAAGGATGTTCAGGGTGTTGTTAAGCCCATTTTTAAGCCCGTCCATGCTGTGGTTGCTGGCGGTGTTGATCATGTCAAAGCCCAGGTTTTTCAAAGCAGAAGCCAGCGCCGGCGGGGATTTGAACATTGGGTAGCCCGAATATGCGGCATTCTCCGGGAAGGTGGTTTCCATGGTGCAAATGGCATAATCCGCCGCCTTCACGGCATTTGCGGCACCGCTGAAAATCGGGGTATAGTTGTAGCTTCCGTCCGCCTGCCTTGCTTCCTTGTTCAGTCCCTCGTGGCAAACGATATCGCCCAAAACGGCAAGAGACAGCTCCGTCAGCTTGTCCGGCTC
>JAVVZC010000053.1:0-7722 GCA_036650755.1 Oscillospiraceae bacterium | reverse complement strand
GAAAAAATCTACAACGACAGAGACAGAGCGCAAAATCCCGACAGGCTTAAGGAATATGACTTCAGCGGAAAGCGGACACTTTTGGTGGAGGACCACCTGCTCAACATCGAGGTGGCGAAAAAGCTGCTGGGCGCGAAAAAAATGCAGGTGGAGGTTGCGGAAAACGGCTTGCAGGCAATCGAAATCTTCGCCCAAAAGGATGCGGGCTACTTCGACGTCATCCTCATGGACATTCGAATGCCCGTTATGGACGGGCTGACAGCCGCAAAATCCATCCGACAAATGCGCAAGGCGGACGCGAAAACCATCCCCATAATCGCAATGACCGCCAACGCCTTTGAGGAGGACATCGAAAAAACAAAAACCGCGGGAATGAACGCTCACTTAACGAAGCCCATTGAGCCGGAGCTGCTTTACCAAACCATGCAGAGCTTTCTTGAAAGGAAGGACTAGGCAATGAAAAAGTTTACGGAAATGAAGGCGGATTTGTTAAAGCTTGCCCTTCCAATCGGGCTCATTATCGTTACCGCCTATCCCGAATACAAGGTGGTTTTTGCCAACGAAAAATTTAGAGAAATGCTTGGCTATGAAAACCCGGAGGAGCCTTTCAAAGAAATTGGCAAATCCGCTTGGAACTTTATTTGCCCCGAGGATTTGGACAGGCTTCACCGATTGGCGGCAACCCGAAACGGTGAGACGGAGCCCTTTGAGGTCGCCTATCGTGTAATGAAAAAAGACGGTGACGTCCTTTGGGTCAACCAGTGCTCCCAGCACATGCTGGACGAAAACGGTGAAGAATTGGTCTTTGCCTACTACACCGACATCACAGCCCAAAAGCAGTTGGAGCAGGCGCTCCGCTCCAGCGCAAAAAAATATGAAATCCTTGTAAATTCCATCCCCGGCGGCATGGGAATGTACAAATGCAACGAAAACTTCACACCCATTTTCGTCAGTGACGGTGTGTATGGGCTTTGCGGCATGACCAAAGAGGAATACGAGGAGGCAACCCGTGTCTCCACACTGGACGTCTATTACCCGGAGGACAGACAGGGCATTTTCGACGCCGTGAAGGACGCCTATGAGAAAAAATCCAAATTCGATTATTCTCACCGTGTTCTCCAAAAGGACGGCAGCTACCGCTGGATGCACGTTTCGGGGCAGGTTCTGCCGGGGGAGGGGGATGTTCCCATCCTCTACACCGTTTTTACCGATGTTCACGAGCAGTTTAAGGCGGAGCAGGCGCTTCGGGAAAGCCAGTTCCGCTATGCCGCGGCGGTCAGGGCGTCCAACATCAATATTTGGGAATATGACTACAAAGCGGACACAATGACAATCTTTTCAACCTCACCCAAGGTTAATCCCGACAACAGGCTTATCACCGATTATCTCCACTCGGTTGTTGCGGAGGGGCACATTCGGGAGGACTGCGCCGCCCTGCTTTTCGACATGATTGCAAAGCTTAAGGCGGGCGCCAAGGAGACAAAGGCGGACCTTTGGATTCGTGAAAACCCGGAGGATGATTTTTGGTGCGAGAGGGTTATCTACACCAACATCTTCGACGAAAACGGCACGCCCGCCAAGGCATATTGCGTGGGACAGGACGTGACAAAGGAAAAGGAAGCGGAAAAACGCTATCAGGACGAGCTTTCCTACCGTGAGGCGGTTCAAAAAGCAACCATGGCGTCCATCAACGTGAACCTTAGCCAAAACAAAATCATAAACTTCAAAAGCAACTTTGAAGAAATTGTTTCCAACATGAGCGCCGCGGAAACGGTTCAGGAATATTCAGACCGTGTCCGTGGGGAAATCGTCACAAAGTCAATGCAAAAGAAGTTTTCCGAAAGCTTTAGTCGGGACGGGATGCTAAAGCACTTTGCAAAGGGTGAAACCACGGTCACAATGGAGCTACAAAGACGCATTGCGGGACGCAGATATTGGACAGTAATCACCGCCGTTATGATGCGCCGCCCGGAGGATCAGGACGTTGTCGCCTTTATCTATTCAAGGAATGTAACAAATGAGCGCACCATGCAAAATGTAATGAACGCCATCGTCAAAACCGACTACGATTTTTTGGTGGTGGTGGACGCTCAGCGAAACTCCGCCGTCCGATATAGCGAAAACGAAACAGGCAACGACTACGCCTTCGAAAGTGAAAACTTTGAGGAAGAAACCCAAGAATATGTTCGCCTTTTTGTCTGCCCGGAGGATGCGCCTCGGGTCTGCAAGGAAATATCAAGCAAAAACATTCTTGCCCAGCTAAACGCCCAAGGAAACTACAGAGTTTTCTATGACACGCCCTATCCCGGCGGCGGCGTTTGCAAAAAGCAGCTTCGCTTCAGCTACATCGACAAAGACCAAAAAATCTTTTTGATGACAAGAACGGACATAACGGAAGCCGTTGAGGAACAGGAAAAAAAGAACCAGCAGCTTGTTGAGGCGGTGGCAATGGCGGAGCGTGCCAATGCGGCAAAATCCGAATTTTTATCCCGCATTAGCCACGAAATCCGCACACCCATGAACGCCATTATCGGAATGTCCCAAATTGCCCTGCAAAGCTTGGACAATAAGGCTTTTGCCACGGAAAGCATCGAAAAATCACTCTACGCCTCAAACTACCTTTTGCTGCTACTAAATGACATCTTGGACATGTCAAAAATCGAAAGCGGAAAAGTCAACCTTAAAAATGAGCCGATTATCTGTCAGCAGCTTTTGGACGCGGTCAACACCATCATCGAGGCACAGGCAAAGGCAAAGGGCGTGAGCTATCTGGTGTCCGAATTTGAGGGCAGACAAGCCGCTTATGTGGGCGACGGCGTGCGCCTTCAACAAATTCTAATCAACATTCTGTCAAATGCGGTGAAATTTACGCCTCAGGGCGGAACCGTCCGTTTGGACATCTCCCAAATTAACGCCGATAACAAAAGAGCCAACCTTTGCTTTGAAGTCAGCGACACCGGCATTGGCATCAGCGATGATTTTCTTCCAAAGCTTTTCGAGCCCTTTTCCCAAGAGCACAGCGGCGCAACCACCAACTACGGCGGCAGCGGGCTGGGGCTTGCAATCTCCAAAAACCTTGCCCAGCTTATGGGCGGCGACATTCTTGTGGAAAGCAGGCTGGGCATCGGCACCCGCTTTATGGTCAACATCCCGCTGGAGCTTCCCTCGAAAAACACGGAAATTCCGGCGGAGAATTTGCCGGGAGAGCCTCGGGAGAATTACAATTTCAGCGGCAAAAGATTTTTGCTGGTGGAGGATCATCAGCTCAATATCATGGTTGCCAAAAGACTTTTGGAATTCAAAAAAGCCGCGGTTGATGTGGCGGAAAACGGCAAGGCGGGGCTTGAAATTTTTGCCAAAGCGCCGGAGCACTTCTACGACACTGTTTTAATGGACATCAGAATGCCGGTGATGGACGGGCTTCAAGCGGCAAAAGAAATCCGCGCCTTGAATTCGCCTTGGGCAAAAGCGGTGCCAATCATCGCAATGTCCGCCAACGCCTTTGACGAGGACGTAACAAAATCCAAAAACGCGGGCATGAACGCCCACCTTGCAAAGCCCATTGACCCGGAGCTGCTCTACCACACAATTTACACATTTTTACCCAAGGAAGGTAAGGAAACAAATGGATAAAATAATCGAAAAGCTTAAGGAATACGGCGCGGACGTGGACGGAGCAATGCGGCGCTTTTTAGACGATGAGGAACTATACAAATCCTGCTTCATTATCTTTTTGGAGGACAAGGCTTTTCTGAAATTGGAGGAAGCCTTGGCAGTCGAGGACTACGAAAAGGCGTTCGAGTGCGCCCACACCCTTAAAGGCGTTGCGGGCAATATGGGTCTTAACCCCATCTACAAGGTGATTTGCGACATGGTGGAGGCACTGCGGAGCAAGGAATATTCAGGACTGCAAAGCTTCAACAGAGAGCTTTTGAGACAGCTTGAACTGCTAAAACAGCTTTAAAACAACACAGCTCAAAAAAAGCACAGCCTTCAATGAAGGATGTGCTTTTTCTTGGGGCAAAATCGTGCTATGATTAAAAAAATATCAGCTTGGCTCACATTGAAAGGACAGATTTTATGTATGAACTAATTCAAGTCAGCGAACACAGCTATTATGTGCAAAGCCCCGCGAAAATCGGCATTGTGGAGCTGGATGCCGGGGAGGTTGTCCTTATTGACAGCGGCAGTGACAAGGACGCGGGGCGGAAGCTTCGGCAGATTTTGGAGGGAAAAAGCTGGAAGCTGAGGGCGATTTACAACACCCATTCCAATGCGGACCACATCGGCGGAAACAAATATCTCCAAAACCAATACGGCTGTAAAATTTTTGCCCCGGGCATTGAAGCGGATTTTACAAGGCACCCCTTGCTGGAGCCTTCCTTTCTGTATGGGGGCTTTCCGCCCAAGGAGCTGCGTCACAAGTTTTTGCTGGCGCAGGAAAGCAACGCGGAAAGCCTTAGAGACGAGGACTTGCCAAGTGGCTTGCAAAGCCTTGCTCTGCCGGGGCATTTCTTTGACATGGTGGGCTTCAAAACAGGGGAGGGGGTTGTTTTTCTCGCCGATTGTCTTTCTTCGGAGCAAAGCCTGAACAAATATCAAATCAGCTTTGTCTACGATGTGGCGAAATATCTGGAAACCTTGGAAACCGTGAAAACCATGAAAGCCGAAATTTTTGTCCCCGCCCACGCGGAGGCAACAAACAACATCGCCCCCCTTGCCCAAAAGAACATTGAAAAGGTTCAGGAAATCGGGGAGAAAATTTTGGAGCTTTGCAGGGAGCCGATTATTTTTGAAAAGCTGCTGCAAGGGCTGTTTAATGACTACGCCCTTGCCATGGATTTTGAGCAATATGTGCTGGTGGGCAGCACCGTGCGCTCCTATCTTTCTTGGCTTAAGGACGGGGGAAAGCTGGAAATCATCTTCGAAAACGGGCAATTGCTTTGGAAAACACTTGCCTAGAGTTGAGATTTTTGGGCTAAAGCTGTGTCAAAACTGTTTCAAACATCGTTAGATATGTAATTAACTATATTGCATATTATTTAACGAAAAATACGCCAAAAAACTGTGCATTATTACGGGCTAAGTGGAAATTCCTCTGGATACAATTGTCAAAACAGACAATTTACTTTTATACTTTTTGTAGATAGAGT
This sequence comes from Oscillospiraceae bacterium, assembly GCA_036650755.1. Lineage (GTDB taxonomy): Bacteria > Bacillota > Clostridia > Oscillospirales > Oscillospiraceae > UBA2658. The sequence goes on along the minus strand of JAVVZC010000053.1, from coordinate 2,569 downwards.
AGAAGCAAGAGAATCAAAGATGATTCAAAAAGGAGGAAGAATATGGGCGTATATGTCATTACAGGCGGCTCAAGCGGAATTGGAGCGCGCACGGCGGAAATCCTTAAAGAGAAGGGACATCAGGTGGTAAACGTCGACCTTAAGGGCGGCGACATCGAGGTAAATCTTGCAAGCAAGGAGGGGCGGGCGAAGGCAATTCGGGAGCTGCACGAGCGTTTCCCGGAGGGCATAGACGCCATGATTTGCAACGCGGGTGTCAACGTGAACATCCCTCTGATTATCTCCCTGAACTACTTTGGAGCAACAGAAATGGCACAGGGCGTTTTTGACCTTTTGGAAAAGCGTCACGGAAGCTGCGTTGTGACCTCCTCAAACTCCATTGCCCAAGGCACGGCGCGGATGGACGTTGTGGGAATGCTGAACAATCAAGCGGACGAGGAGCGGATTTTAAACCTTGTCAAGGATTATGACCCCAGCGCCGCCCACAGCTTTTATGCCGCCACAAAATATGCTCTTGCCCGCTGGGCACGGCGCACAAGCGCAAGCTGGGGAGCACGGGGCGTGCGGCTGAACGCCGTTGCGCCGGGAAACGTCCACACGGCAATGACAGACAAGCTTTCCCCGGAGCATAGGGTGGCGGTTGATGCCCTGCCCGTGCCCATAAACTACCACACAGGTGAGCTGATGGACCCCCAAGATATCGCAAACGCCATCGCTTTTCTCGCCTCGCCGGAGGCACACGGCGTCAACGGCGTGGTGTTCTTTGTGGACGGCGGCACCGATGCTCTGCTAAATTCCGAGAAGGTCTATTAAGGGGGAAAAATAAAATGATAATCGCAGATTACGTCAACGCAATGCTGAACAAGGACTACAAGGCTTTGTCCGAATGCTTTTCGGAAAATTGCCGACTGTTCGACTATTGCCCGCCGGAGAGCATAGCCGAAAACTACTACATCTACGGCAAATGGGCGGTGGATATGTTCTACCACAACAAGTTCGTTTTGGGCGGACTGTCCGTTATGGACCCCCGAATTATGGACGAGCGAACCGTAAACCTTTACATCAACTATGGCGGCTCCGTTAACCACGCCATAGCAAATATCGAAAGCTACGACCCCCAAACAGGGCTGATAAAGGAAATGGTTATCCGCCCCGCATAATTAAATAATCCCAGTAAACGAGGCTGTGGCATTTTGCCGCAACCTCGTTTTTTCTTGGGGAACACATTGCTTGCCATTTTTTGGCGGCTATGCTAGAATTAAAACAAGCTTTGTGAAGAATTTTCGGTTTTTAATGTCTGAACAAGCAAGGCAGGAGGTGGAGCGATGTATTCTCTGGGGCATGTGGCAGAAATAATCAGCATCTTTAACGTGGCGATGGGAATGTATATGGCGCATTCTCTCCACAAAACTCCAAAAAAGCTTTGGCAGTGCATCGTCACATGGGTTATTATTTTTGCAGTCTGCACCGCAATCGGAGAGGTACTAAACGTTCTTTTGCCCCAATATACGGAGCAGAGACTTTCCACCTTTACAGGCTGTCTTTTCATTTTCGGCTACCTCTACCTTTTCCCCAACATCCCAATGCCTCAGCGCATTTTCAACTATTTTTTCGCTATAGATGTAATGTATATGCTCCTGCTTGCCTCTCGCACAAGCTCAATGCTTTTGGTTGGCTACTTCAACCTGCCCTCCGATTTATGCTTTGCGCTTTGCTATTTCGTCTTTGCGGGGGCTTATCTCCTGCTTTACCTCAAATGGTTCAAAAAGGCAATTCAGCGGGGCTTGGCGGCTTTCCAAAAAAGCCTTATCAGCCTTACTACCTTCAGCATTTTATGCTTTTTCGGCTCCGTTTTTATCACCGATGTTTGGAAGCCTTGGCACGCGCTTAACCTTCATTCCGCGCTTCCTTATTTCGGGCTTTTGGCAGTCAATTTGGGCGGCTATGTTTTGGCGTTCCGCACACTTGCCGTTACGGGCAGGCAGCTTTCCGCCGAGGCGGAGGCGCAAATGTCTCGGCTCCAATTGGGGCTGGCGGAAAAGGAATACAAATCCACCATGCAGGGCATTGACCAAGTGCGCCGTATGCGTCACGACATGAAGCACCACCTTAACGCCCTTGCCGCGCTGATCTCCCAAAACGATATGGAGGGCGCCCGTGAATACATAGCAAAGGCGGACACCCTTTTGCCGCAAAAAACCTTTTCGGACAGCAACATCATCACCAGCAGTTTTATCGAGCGTTACAGAGAGCTTTGCGTGGAGGAGGACATCAAGTTCTCCGCGGATATGTCATTCGACGAAGAAAAAATTCAAAACAAAACCCATCTGGGCATTATTTTGGGCAACTCCCTACAAAATGCCTTTGACGCCGCAAAGAACGCGGAGGGGGACAAGCGCTTTATCTCAATCGAGGGAAAACAGCTCTATGACAATTTTGTCCTTGTGGTCAAAAACGGCTTTGCGGGGGAGCTTTCACCCCAGCTTGCCAGCACAAAGGGCGAGGGGCACGGCATTGGCATAAGCAGTATGAACAGCGTTGTAAGGAGCTACAAAGGCTTTTTGGACAC